>NZ_JBSSDE010000002.1:0-133994 GCF_054060435.1 Thermostichus sp. MS-CIW-34
GAAAGATCAACTGGTAGTAATCCGTACTGAACATATTATACATTATTTTCAGTATAGTTGAGCTTATTATTGACTAGAGTCATGCTCCTGACCGTCCTGAAGACTTCCTTCCAGATTACCCTGGCTCCCCTATCCATCGACCGTGTCCACCAAGAGGCCTCCCATCCGGGCAATGGAGCTGTGGTGGTGATGAGCGGCACTGTTCGAGACAACACCAATGGCTGCCCTGTCGATTACCTGGAATACCAAGCCTACGAGCCCATGGCTCTGAAGGTCTTCGCCGATATTGCCCGACAAATTCAGCAGCGCTGGCCAGACGCCAACAGTGTGGTCATCCACCACCGCATCGGCAAGCTGCGCATTGGCGAGATCAGCGTCTTGGTGGCGGTGGGCACCCCTCATCGGGCCGAAGGGTTTGCTGCCTGCCAATTTGCCATCGACACCCTCAAGCACAACGCCCCCATCTGGAAAAAAGAATACTGGCGAGATGGCACCAGCGCCTGGGTGAGCCTTGGCGCTTGCGAGCTCTCTTCGGCATAGATCCCCCTACACCATACCCACTTGCTCAGCCAAACCCAATTGCTGGCGGGCTGTTTGGCAATCTTGCTGAATTTGCTGAATCAAATCTGCCACCGTGGGAAATCTCCGCTCTGGGCGGATAAAGCCCCGTAGCGCCACCCGCACCTCTTGCCCGTAGAGATCTCCTGTCCAATCCAATAGATGCACCTCGACGGTGTGCTGTAAACCGGCAAAGGTGGGCCGATGGCCGATGTTCATCACCCCAGGCAGAGCTGCCGCAGCAGCAGGCACATCCACCCAAACGCTGTACACCCCATCGCGGGGCAAAAACTTCTCCGGAGGCAAGCGGAGGTTGGCGGTGGGAAAGCCCAGTTGTCGGCCCCGCTGATCCCCTTGCACCACCTCTCCCATCAGACGATAGGGGCGACCCAAGAGCGCTTCGGCAGTGGACACCTCCCCGGTCGCCAGGGCAGCTCGAATGCGAGAGCTGCTCACCCGTTCCCCGTTCAGTTTCGCCTCCGGGATCACCTCCACCGGAATGCAGCGCTCGGATCCCCAAGCCTGGAGCGTTTGGGCGTTGCCGGAGCGACGGTGACCAAAGCAAAAATCCCAACCGACGCTGAGATGGCGAACGCGCAGGCCCTGTTCAAGTACCGTTTGGATAAACTCTTGGGGGGGCTGGCAGGCAAATGCAGGGGTGAAGGGGAGCAGTACCACCTGCTCAAAGCCCATTTGCGCCAACAGATCCAGCTTTTCGGCAGGGGGAGTGAGCAACAGCTGAGGCCGCCTCGTCAAGACTTCCTGGGGATGGGGATGAAAGGTGAGGACAGTACGTACCCCCTGAAGAGAATCTCGAATCGGTTGCAACACCCTCTGATGGCCCAGATGCAAGCCATCGAAGTTCCCGATGGCCACAGCGGTGGGTCGCAAGGTTTGAGCCAGATCAGAAGTGATGTGCACTGTCCGGGATCCTAAAAACAGCCAACCAACTGCCTACCCCAGAGGCCACAGCAGGGCCACCAACCCACTCAAGCCCACTACGCCCCACAAGCTCCGTCGCAGGCGCTGCAACACAGGATCAATCTGATACCTGACAATCAGCCGATGCTGAGCCAGCTCCTCTTCTGACTTGGCATACATCGCCCCATCGTACCAGCCACTTTCTTCATAGGGAATCTGGGCTTGTACCAAGCGCCGCCGCACATAAGCCCATCCCAAGTAGAGATGGAGCAACACCAGGCCGAGCAAGACATTGGCCCCCAGCACCGACCCAGAGACAAAGTGGCCCCAATCTCCGGCAAACCTGCTCCAAACCAGCGGGGAAACCGCCAGCACAACAGCTCCCCAAACCCCAAAGATTCGTTTTAAGTAAGGGATCCACCCCAAAGCAGGCCAGGAAAAAGGAAAGGCTTCCCTCAGCTCTGCATATTGCCGGAGCGGCTGTTGCTCAGCGGGAATGGGATGGGAGGGATCCAGCATAGACCTTAACGTATCTATACAAAATGATATCGGTCGGGTTGGCCCCCCGCCAAGCCCATCCTCAGACCTCCATCTCTCGACGAAGACAGCCTAGAAATCCAGCCCAGGCATCTTCCCGATCAACCGAAGGGGAGCGGGGTATCGTATTTATTGAAGTGTGGTCGCGTCTACAACTTATCCCATCATGAGCGTCACGAGCGAATCTGCCGCCACTGCCGCACCCTATGTAGTCTTAAAAGAGCCGGATGGCAGCCAAAGAAAACACGTTCTCTCGGGAGCGACCGCTTGGACCCTAGGCCGTGATGAGGACAACGCCATCGTCTTGAGCGATCCCAGCGTTTCCCGCCAACATGCCCTGCTGCAATACCTCGACAACAACAGCATCTATCTCATCGATCTGGGCAGCCGCAACGGCTCGTTTGTCAACAATCGCCGCGTCAGCATTCCCACCCTGCTGCAGGATGGGGATCACCTCACCCTTGGACAATCCCAGCTGGAGTTCCACAGCGGATCCCTGGCCAGCTCGGAACCCAGCCCTGCGGCCAAACCTTCGGACACCCTGGTTTTACAAACCCGCTGGCTGATCTCGGTGGCGGTGGTGGATGTGCGAGGTTACGGACAACTGACTCAACAACTGGACGAGCGCCTGCTTTCCCAGGTGATGGGCGATTGGTTCCGGCGGGGTGGGGATATCATTCAGCAGTACGGGGGCACTGTCGATAAATACATTGGCGATGCGATTATGGCCGTTTGGTTCCATGTGCCCCAAGCCAACACCGCTCCCCTGGGAGGAGTTGAAGCGCCGGGAATTCACCTCGATGTGAAGTCGGTTTTGCAGGCCATAGCGAAGCTGTTTCAAATGACCGAGCAGCTGAACGGTGAGTTTCCGCTGCCTTCTCCCATTCGTCTGGGGGCAGGGGTCAACACAGGCTCGGCAATCGTGCGCCAGGTGGGCAACAACACCCGCCAAGAATATACGGCTCTGGGAGATACGGTGAATTTGGCCTTTCGCATCGAGAGCGCTACCCGCACCCTCAACGCCGACCTGGCGATCAGCCAGGACACCTATACCTGCTTGGCCAAACAGCTGGGGCAGGCAGCCGCCTGCTTCTCCCATCAGGCTGTGGAGCTGAAGGGGTATGCCCACCGCCATCAGGTGTACTACTGCGATGTGCGGTCTTTGCAAGCCGTTCTCAGCCCCTAGATCCTAGAGATGTCTTGCCGCACGATGGGATCCCGCTGTTCTTCCAGAACCTCCTGCTGCTCCTGGAGCCGATAGGATCCCATTTCGATTGCACGAGAGCCCGGCCCATGAGTGTGGTGAATCGCCCCGAGGTGGTGGCAGAGCTAACCGAACTGATACATTCACGCTGAACTCTCCTGAACATGGTTCAGGAAAGAAGCGATCGCATCCTGCCTATCTCTGTTCGCGTCAGCGGGACGGAGTCCAAACAGGAAGGCGGTATCCCGCAAAGCCCTGAGGAATACCCCCCGAGCGCTTTCCCCCTTCACTTCCCGGCAACCGTTGCGGTGGACTCAAGGATCAGGGGGAAACTTGGTCTACTATATCCCTCTCAATGACTTTTGCCAAACCGCCTAAAGCTCAGTAAATTCAGCAAAGTTCAGGGTTTTGGGGGTTAGAGGCATGCTCTACCATCAGTACGAAGCTGCCCTGACGAGCAATGATGTGCCCACCCTGAACCGCCTGTTTTGGGATGGCCCCCAGGTGGTGCGCTTTGGTGTGGGGGAAAATCTCTACGGGGGAGACGAGATCAAGGCTTTTCGCCAACGGCGTCCTCCCACGAATTTGGCCCGCGAGATGCTGCGTTTGCAGGTAGTCACCTTTGGGGCGGATTGCGGCTCGGTCACCTTAGAGTTTCGCCGTCCGGTGAACGGGATCCCTCGCTTGGGCCGCCAAAGCCAGATGGGGTACAGGTTCCCCGATATCGGCTGGAAGATTGTCTCTGCCCACGTGTCCTTTTTGCCGGAAGATCAGGGGGAAATGCTGCGCAAAAGCTGCGGATCCACCTCGCCCACATAGGTATTCAAGCCAATGGCTGTGGCGATCAAAGCCCCGTCCACCTCCACCCGCCGATACTGGGAGATGGCCTCTGCCAGGGGTACATCCACCACCCGCCGATTTTGCCAGGCCACCATGCGGTCGTATTTGCCTTGGGCGATCAAGTCCACAGCAGCCACCCCAAAGGCTGCTCCCAGCAGGCGATCCAGAGGAGAAGGCGTACCTCCCCGCTGCAGGTGGCCCAAAACCATAACCCGGGTTTCGATGCCGGTGCGCAGGGCGATCTCATTGCCGATGTAATGGCCAATGCCGCCGTAGAGAGACTGCCCCAGGCTGTTGGTGTAGGTCACCGGCTCCCCCGACTCGGTGCGAACTGCCTCTGCCACCACCACGATGCTGAAGTTATTGCCCCGCTCTTTGCGGTCGCGGATTCTTTTGCAGACATTCTCCAGCTTGTAGGGAATTTCCGGGATCAAAATCACATGCGCCCCCCCGGCAATGCCAGCGCTGATGGCAATGTGACCGGCATCCCGCCCCATGACTTCCATGACCATGACTCGGCTGTGGCTGATGGCCGTGTAGGTGAGCTGATCTAGAGCTTCCACAGCCACGCTCAGAGCTGTGTTGAACCCCACCGAATACTCGGTGGCACCGACATCGTTGTCGATGGTCTTGGGGATCCCGACAAAGTTCCAATCCCCCTGCAGGGCCAGTTGCCGGAGAATGGCCAAGCTGCCATCCCCCCCCACCCCGATCAGCGCATCCAACCCAAGCCGGTGGTAGCCGGTGATCACCTCTGCCGAGCGATCCACCAAGCTGCCATCGGGCATAGGGTAGGCGAAGGGGTTGCCTTTGTTCACGGTGCCCAAGATGGTGCCGCCGTAGCGCAAAATGCCGGAAACCCGCTTCACATCCAGCAGCTCCGCCTCCACCGGTCGAGCCATCAGTCCTGCCGTCGCATCTTTGATGCCATAAACTTCCATATCGTAGTCGCGGGCCCGCCGCACCACTGCTCGAATCACAGCGTTGAGGCCGCCACAATCGCCGCCACTGGTGAGGATCCCGATTCGCTTACGTTTGGGCATAGAGCTCTAGTTAAAGAAAGGTGAACATCCTGAACAGAGATAAGGGTCTATATCGCTTGCAGAGAATCCCTACTCAATCGCAAACTACGGATGTGATCCAGTCGATCATTATCCCAATTATCTTGGTTCAATCAGATCTGGAGAAACACCTTCTGGTTGGGGGAGTGCTGAAAAAGAAGAAATTGAGGGATCCATACAGCCCAGCAAGATCAGGTCAGCTTGCGTTCCCGGTGGGGTTTGGGGTTGGCGATCAAGTCCAGCCGTTAAGTATTCTTCACAAAAAGAATTAAGAAACATTGCCGCACAAGCTGCCGATTAGGAAAGACTTCTATATCTCTGAGGATAGATCTTTCCAAAAAAACTTGGGGGCAACAATCCACTCAAAAACTGAAATCATTTGTTAAGCAGGGATGATCAAAACCCGGCCAACCCGATGATAGGGATGAGGATAGAAATAAGGCATCCAGTCTGATTTGGGAGCAGTACCATGACTCAAACCATTGCCCAGTGTGCTCTACAAGGGGCCTCAGAGTTGCTCAGCCGCTACCAGCGGGGAGAGCGCCATTTTCCCCAGTCCTGCTTGGAGTATGCCTTCTTGAGGGGGGCCGATCTGCGAGGGGCCAATCTCAAGGGATCCGATTTGCATGGGGCCAACCTGCGCTACGCCAACCTGCGGGGCAGCAATCTGGCAAAGGCCGACCTGCGCTGTGCCGACCTGCGCTATGCCGACCTTGAGGGAGCCTGCTTGGAAGGGGCCAATTTGAGGGGATCCCTCTACAATCACAGCACCTGCTTCCCGGTGGGGTTTGATCCGGTGACGGCAGGGATGCAGCCCTTTGAATTTTGATTGGGGAAGGAGAGGGGATCCCTGAGCCCTCAGGCCAAGGGAAAGCGCTCCCGCAAATCTCGAATCACCGGAGCGGGCACTAGATGATCGATGGGGCCGCCCAGCTTGGCGACCTCCTTCACCAGGCTGCTGCTGACAAAACTGTGCTCGCTGGCGGTGGCAAGGAACAAGGTTTCCAGTTCGGGAGCCAGCAGCTTGTTGGTGTGGGCCATTTGCAGCTCCACATCGAAGTCCGACAAGACTCGCAAGCCGCGCACGATCACCTTTGCCCCCCGTTGACGGGCGTAGGCCACCGTCAGACCTGAAAACGTATCAACCTCAACATTTTTGAGATGGGCCGTGGACAGGCTAATCTGGGCTTGCCGCTGCTCTGGGCTGAACAGAGGGGTTTTGTTGGGGTTTTTCAAGACGGCGACAATCACCTTAGAAAAGAGACGACTGGCTCGCTCGATAACATCGAGATGCCCAAGGGTAATCGGGTCGAAGCTGCCGGGGTAGAGGGCGATCATGGCCAACTGTGCACTATTCCCTAGCCTACCTGGTCGCGGGCCCACGCCAAATAGGTTGTGCTCACCAAGTTGGCCGTCAGGGCCAGGATCTCGGGCTCAGCGTAGGGGTGCAGCTCTCGCAGCCGTTGTTCCAGGCGGGGATAGGCAGTTGCGGGCAATTTGAGCAGGATGAGGAACTCGGCATCGGTCTGCAGGGATCCCTGCCAGCGATAGTAGGACGTGATCCCGGGCAAGACCTGGGCACAGGCCACATAACGTTCGGCCACCAAGGTATGAGCCAAGCGATGGGCCTCGGTTTCGGATCCCACCGTGGTCATGACAACCGCGAGGGTATCGGGTGTGATCTTGTCGTCCATGCGGGGCGGGGAAGTTGTTAGCCGGGCGGTTTCTCCCTATCCTATCGCCCGCCGGGCTAGGCGTTCCTAGCTCACCGAGGGCTTGGCTTTCCCAAAGTAGGGTCGCTTCTGGTGCCAGCGCCAGGCAGTTTGAATGATCTCGGCCAGGTCGGTGTAGAGAGGTTTCCAGTTGAGATCGCGAAGGATGGCGCCGGCATCGCCCACCAAGCGCGGGGGATCCCCAGGGCGGCGCGCTCCCATTTGCACCGGGATCCGCTTTCCGGTCACGGCTGCTGCGGTGGCAATGACCTCTTTGACGGAAAAGCCTTGGCCATTGCCCAGGTTGTAGGCTGGTTGTATGGGCCGGCCAGAGGCCAGCGCTTCTACCGCCAACACGTGGGCTTGAGCCAGGTCGGTGACGTGAATGTAGTCGCGGATACAGGTGCCATCGGGGGTATCGTAGTCCTCTCCAAAAACCGTGATGTGGGGACGTTGGCCTCCGGCGACCTCCAACACCAAGGGGATCAGGTGGGTTTCCGGGTCATGGGCCTCCCCAATTTCACCATCGGGATCGGCTCCGGCGGCATTGAAGTAGCGCAGGCTAATGGATCGGATCCCGTGGGCAACCTGGAAATCTTGCAAGATCTGCTCCACCATTAGCTTGCTCTGGCCGTAGGGGTTGATGGGACGTTGCGGATGACTTTCGGGAATGGGAATCCGCTCTGGCACCCCATAAGTGGCACAGGTGCTGGAGAACACTATGTAAGGGATCCCGTGATCTCGCATGGCCTCCAGCAAGTTCAGGGATCCGGCCACGTTGTTGCGGTAGTATTTGCCGGGATCCTTGACCGACTCGCCCACATAGGCATAGGCAGCAAAGTGAATCACCCCTTCTGGGCGATAGTGCTGGATGACTTGGTCAAGCCGCTTCCGGTCGGCGAGATCCCCAATCTCCAACGGCCCCCAGCGAACTGCCCAGGGGTGCCCGTAAACCAAGTTGTCGTAAGTGATGGGCAGATGGCCAGAGGCCGCCAGAGCTTTGCAGGTGTGGCTGCCGATGTAGCCCGCCCCGCCGGTAACCAGGAGACGCATAGGCAAACGTCAGATGGAAGATCCCACCCAGGGTAAAGGTTGTCAACGGGATCCCTTCAAGCTCCAAAAGCTTCTTTGGCGGCGTACATGACCTCCACACCGATCTCGGTCAAGCCTCGTTCGCGGGCAAATTTTTCGGTGTTGCGTTTAACCTTGCCGCGCACAAAGCCGGGCACCTTGTTCAGCTCCGCCTGGGCTTCCCGCGTCCAGATGAGGTCGGAATCGGCGCTCAGGCTCTTGTGAATCACCTCCTTGGTGTCGTGGCCACCGAAGATCTCCAACAGGTGATCTTCCATGCCCAGGGTAAAGGAGTTGTAGATCAAGTCCACAATTTGGTTGGCGCCCTCGTAGCCCAAAAAGGGCCGGTAGCCGATAGGGAAATCCTGCACGTGGATGGGGGCCGAGATGACCCCACAAGGGATCCGCAGCTGTTTGCCCACATGCCGCTCCATCTGGGTGCCGAAAATCGCAGCAGGTTCCGCCTGGGCAATCGCATCCGCCACGCGGGTGTGGTCCTCTGTCATCAAGACCTGATCGCAATATTCCCCCACCTCTGCCTGGAACCACTCCCCATCGTAGATGCAATAGCTGCCCGCCCACACCACGTGGATCCCCATCTCGCGGGCCAGGATTTTGGTGATGGCCGCCGCGTGGGTGGAATCCCCGAAGACCACCGCTTTTTTGCCGGTTAGGTTTTGGCAGTCGATGGAGCGGGAAAACCAGGCCGCTTGGGAAATGTGAAGCGTTTGCTCCTGGATGTAGGCTTCATAATCGACAGGGATCCCTTGCTCGTTTAGGGTCTGCTGGATCTGGCGGATGAAGCGAGCCGTTTCCACCACCCCCATCGGGGTGATCTCAATGTAAGGCATGCCGAATTCCTGCTGCAGATAGCGAGCTGTCATCGGCCCCAGCTCCCGGTAGGGCACCACATTAAACCAAGCCCGCCCCAGGTGTTTGAGATCGTGGACACTGGCCCCTTGCGGGATCACCAGGTTGAGCTGGATCCCCAGATCCCGCAGCAGCACCTTCAGCTCCCGCAGATCATGGGCATTGTGAAACCCTAGGGTGGAAATGCCAAGGATGTTACAGGAAGGCCGCTCCGTCTTTTGGGGCAGGCCGTCTAACTCCCCGCTTTTGCGAGCTTTGGTGATATAGAACTCCACAATCTGCTGCAGGGTGCGATCCGCTGCCTGCAATTCGTTAACCCGGTAGTGGTTGACATCTGCCAGCACCACATCGCAGCGACTGGCCAACTGGGCCTGCCGGACAAAGTGATGCAGATCTTCCTGCAAAATGCTAGAGGTGCAGGTGGGGGTGACGACGATCAGATCCGGCTGCTCCTCGCCGTCTTTGCGGACGATGTTGCGAATCACCTTTTCGTCGGATCCCCGCGCCAACACCTGCCGGTCAACGACGCTGGTGGTTACCGGAGTAAAATCCCGCTCTCGCTCCAACATGGAACGCATCACGTTGAAATAGTCGTCTCCCAGAGGAGCGTGCATGATGCTGTGAACGTTTTTGAAGGAGCTGGCCACCCGCAGCGTGCCGATATGGGCAGGGCCAGCGTACATCCAATAGGCCAATTTCATGGGCAGCCTCTCAAGAAAGCCAGAGACAAAATCAAGGATCCCAACCCACCGCCGGATGTGCACCCGCTGGGAATCTCTCCTGGCATTGTAGAACGCTCAGCAGCCGGCATCCCTTGGCTGTTATCCTCCGTAACTCCCAACCGAGACGCTCCCAAGCCAAACTCGATCAAAAGAAAAACAACCCTGCCAAGGCAAGTGTGATTACGGGGATCCCTCTACTCCGCCCAAAGGGCTTGTTCCATCCTAGAAATAGGAGCGATGGATACCCATCTGGCTCCAGAGCCCAAGCTGAGGAACTTCAGGGATCCTGACAGGGAATCGGCTGGTGGACAAGAGCAGAGGAGTTTTTGTATTTTTCGTTACATATTAACTTTTGGAGACAAAACATGTAGCTCTACAACATTGAGCAGAGATTCTTGTTTACAGAAGCAAGCTTTCTGTTGAGGAAGGCAGACTAACAGAGGGAAGAGAGATGGCTGATGTTTCCCTCAATACAAACTCGACACAAAGCATAAGAATTGTCGATTATTGACGATTTCATGCGCCGTAATCGATCAAAGTTTGCTCCTTCTTCAAAGGTAAAGGTGTGAGGTGAAAGCTTATGGGTTCCACAACGATTTCTTGGCAACGTGCTCGCAAAGCTCCTCAGGAGCTGCCTGGTTCCATGACTTCTGTGCTTTTCAAGTCCACGGGTCGCCTGCGCGACTGGTTGCAGGCTCCGTTGCGTCCCATTCAATCGGCTATCGATAACTTTAGCATCCGCGATCCACGCTTGGCCCATTTCCTTTGCCAGTGGATCCCGGCCCGCTGCCCCTTTGAGCGAGATGTGGTGCTGTTTGGCCATAAGGTGATGCACATTCCGCCCATGTGTAAGCTCAACCCCCTCTACGACCAGGTGGCAGGGCTGCGCTTCCGGGCCTTGTCGTTTTTGGCGGAGCGAGGAGAAGACATTAGCCGTTACCTGTAAGGCAGCTTTTTCCACTAAATCTATCTTTATCTATCTTTTTTCAAGGGATCCCTGGCCATCCAAAGCCTGCTGCCAAACTCCGGAGCGGATCCCATTAGAAGCGGGTCTCAAACTCGATGGAAATGACATTGTTGCCCTCAAAATCGGTACTGGCGCGGGTGAGGGTTTGCTCGTTGAAGCGGTAGCGGGCGCTGTAGCGGGTGGGCTGGAAGGGATCCGTCAAGTTCCGCTGCACCGAGATGGAAGTGGCTGGCCCCAGATCGCGGGCCACCTCCAGCGCTAGCCCTATCGAGGAGCGGTTGGCAGCGCGGGTATCGACCTGGGGGACGGGGCTAATGCGCACCTCGTCTAGGCCCAGGGTGTCCCGCAGCGTGTCCAGCACATCGTTGAGCAAGGCAGTTCCGGCCAGGCCGGCCACTCCCGCTTCGGGGTTGAGGCGGGCCAGAGCTGTGCCTCCCAGGAGGGCGACGATCTCTTCGGGGGAGCGGCTGGGGCTGCTGGAAAGGGCCAGAACCCCGTTGCGGGGATCCGCCTCAGCCAGCTGGCTGGCCCGCCCGTTGACCGTGGCGAAAATCTCGATGCTCTGCTGGGATCCCGGCAGGTTGCGGTTGGTGTCGAAGGGGGAGAGCTCTTGGGGAAAGCGATAGACCTCGATGGCCTGGGTCATCAAGCGCAGGTTCAGGAAGGGATCGAAGGGGTTGTCTAGGTCAAAAGTGGCGGTATTGGAGCGGGAGCGATCCAGGCGAAAGTTGGCAAGGGGCAGGTTGACGCGGCCTCGCTCTAGGGCAATGGTGCCCGCTGGGCGCAGATCCTGGGGAGTGCCAAACAGGCGCAAGGTGCCGGCAGCATTGAATTCAAACAGATTGGGACGCTGCACGCGGATCCCTGGCCCCAAGACCAGCTCCAGTCCGTTGAGCCGCGGCTGCCAGAAGGGATCCGGCGAAGTCGAGCCGGCGGCAGCTGTTGCGGCCTCAGGTTCTGCCCGGCGGGGGCTGACATCCACGATCCCTTGAGAAACCTCCAGCCGCCCCTCGAGCAAAGGTTGCAGAAGCAGCCCTCTGACAGCCACCTCGCCGTCCAGATGGCCAGTGTAGAGGTTGGGCAGGTTGAGCTGGACCCCTTGGAGTTGCAGAGTTAAGGGTGGCGAGGTTTCGTCCATCTGCAGGGCACCGCGAGAGTTGACGGGCAAAAAGCCTTCAGCCAAAAGGGATCCACCCCCCAACTGTCCCCGCAGCTCCTGGACTTGCAGCTGATTGAGGTTAAAGGCGATCTGGCCTGTGAGGTCGGTAATGGGCTCCGGCAGGGCTGCCAGCTTGAGGATCCCCGAGTTGACGCTCAAGTTCCCCTGCAGGCTGGGCTCTCGCAAGGTGCCGCGGATGGCCAGCTCCAGTTGGCTTTGGCCGCCTTCCCAGCGCACCTGGTCGGTGAAGAGGTTGATCAGGCGCAGACCGCCATGCTTGGCTTGCAGGGTGAGGTCGATCTGGTCGGATTCGGCCCGCACCTCGGCAAAGGGCAGGGTGTAGGGCACTAGGCCAAAGAGGCGAATGGGTTCGTCACCATTGGCCAGCAGGGCGCCGTCCAGGCGCAGCTGCCCCCGCTGGTAGTCAAATTGTCCTCCCACCTCCCGCAGCGGCACCTGGTTGATCTGGGCGTTGACCACTGTCAGGGATCCGCGGGCATGGGGATCCCGCAGGTTGCCGGCCAGCTCCACGTCCAGGTTGAGATCCCCCTGCAGCTCCAGCTCCTCTGGCAGGAAGCGGTCCAGCAAAGCCAGAGGCAATCCTTGGATTTGCAAGGATCCCGACTGTTCCTCTAGGCCCAGCTTGCCCACAAAAAGGGCTTGACGTTCGCCACTGCGCAACCGCAGCGGCTCCAACACCACTGCATCTCCAGCCAGGCTGCCCCTGGCAGTAAGGCTTTCGATGCCAAACTCCTCTGCCTGCCAATTCTGGCCCTCAAGGTAAAAGCTGACGCTAGGCCGGTTGAGGCTGCCGACCAGGCTAACGCTGGCTTGGAATTCCCCTCGCAGACT
This sequence comes from Thermostichus sp. MS-CIW-34, assembly GCF_054060435.1. Lineage (NCBI taxonomy): Bacteria > Bacillati > Cyanobacteriota > Cyanophyceae > Thermostichales > Thermostichaceae > Thermostichus > Thermostichus sp. MS-CIW-34. Next base: position 12,475 of record NZ_JBSSDE010000002.1, read on the forward strand.
TGTGGGCGGCGGGAAAGTGCTCCGCACCGCTGACGCGAACAGCGGATCCATGCGGCTGGCCAAGGTCTCCAGGTGGACGGCCAAGATCTGGGCATAGTACTCCAGCTGCTCCAGGAGAGGATGGTTGGGCAAACCGACCGGGTCGGTCTTTAACGCCGAGGCAGGGCCCAAGGGGGGCCGCCGGAAGCCGCGAGTGGTGATGTCTTGCCACTGCCGCCACTTAAAGGCAGAGACGATGTCTTCCAGGCGGCCCTGGCGGGTGCTGATCTCTAGGTTAATTTGAGGAACGGAAACCTCTGGAGTAGACTCCAAACCGCCCTGGAGGGGATCCGCCGGCAGCTCCAGGGTGCCGCTAGCGGTGTAGGTGCTCTCAAACAAATCCAGTTGAGCTTGGGCGATCTCTAGGCGAGGAGAACCATTACCAGCGTGGTAGTCGAAATCCACCGAAAAGCCCCGTACTTCGATCCCTCCCAACTGCAGATCCGCCACCGCAGCCCGTCCTTGGGCGGCGCCGCTTGCCAGGTCAACTGCCACCTCCCCCTCGAGGGTTCCCTGCAGACTGGCCCACGGCCCGGCAGCCACCCCCCCCAGCAAAGCCAGAGGCAACTGGTTCACTGCCACCTGGAGCTCCTCTTGCCGGCGTTGGCCGCGAATTTCCGCCTCGCCCCGCTGCACCTGAAACTGCAAAGGCTGAAACTGGGGATCCAACTGCAGCGCCAGTCGATCCCGCTTCCCCCGCAGATCCACTTCCGTCCCCTGAACAGACCCCTGAAAGGGCCCGGCCAAGTCTTCAAAGGCCACATCTCCCACCTGCAAGCCCCGCAACTGCACCTTGCCAGTCACCTGCAAGGTGTCCAGAGGTCCGCGGATCTGGCCGGATCCCTGCAGCACTCCTTTCACCAGCGGCGGCAGGCCGGGTACTTCTGCCAGCGTAATCCCGTCGGTGGTAAAGCTCAGATCCAGGGATCCCACCTGCAGCGTCTGGGGATCCAAGGGGATCTGCCCTTCGACCCTGGCCAGGCGAGTGCCACCTGCCAACACCTCCGCCTCCTGGATATGCAGTCCGGATCCCTCCCAAGTCACCTGGCCGCGGATGCCCTCAACCCACTGCCGTCCCCTCGCTCCCAAAGGCTGCAACAAAGCCAGCGACCCTTGCGCCCGCAACGCCCCCAGGAAGCCCACTTCTGCTGCCGCCGCCCTGTCCAGCTGCGCCGTCAGCTCGCCAGAGAGGGATCCCGGCCATTGGGGGTTGAAAAAGGCCAGCGGCACCTCCTGAGGAGCCAACTGCGTCTGGAGCTGTCCCCCCGCCCACCGCCCCGCCACCGCCACCCGGCCTCCGCCCACGTCCAGCACCGCCTGCGGCACCTGCACCACCCAGTCCCGACCCTCCGGCAAAACCTGCAGCTGCCCTCTTCCGGCAATCTCTCCCCCTTGGGTTGCCCAGGTGGCCTCTACCTGAGGTTGGGATCCCGTCAGCGCCACCTGCACTTGAGCGGAAACCGGCCCCACCCAAGGAAGAGCGCCCCGGCGGGGCAGGTTGAGGCCGTAAAGGGCCAGCACCTGCTCCACGTCGGCTCCGCTGACTTGAAGATCGAACTGGCCTGCCAAGCCGGCAGCCCATTGCAGCTGGCCGGAGCCTTGGATGCGACCCCCTGCAGTCTTGAGGTCAATTGCTTCCAAGGCCAAGGTTTGATCCGCAAAGCGGAAGCCAAAGGCATACTCCGACACCGGCAGGCGATCCACCTGCCCCGGCGAAAGCCCCCGCAACTGTCCCCGGATCTGCGGCTGATCCAAGGCTCCAGTGACCGCTACGGATCCCCCTACCACCCCCTCCACCGCCACCGGCAGGCCAGTCACGTCAAACGTCTCTTGGATCTGTTGAAGACTGGCCGGCACCAGTTCCGCCTGCAAACCAAACCCCTGTCCTTGCTCCCAGACCACCGGGCCTTTTAGCTCGGCAAAGGAAAGCTGACCAAAGCGACCGCTCACCCCCTCCAGCTCCAACCCCTGCAAGGTAAAGCGAACGGAGCCCTTCACCTCTTCAAAAGGATGGGGCAACCTCTCCAGATCCAGCCGAGCCTGTTGAACCTGGGCCTGCCCCGTCAACTCCAGCGGTTGATCCCGCCGCCAGAGCACCTGGAGATCCAAGCCAGTTTCCCCCTGCACCTCCGCAAAAGGGGCCGCCGGCACCACACTGGGCAAGAGATCCAAAGGCAGACGAGCTGCAGAAAGCGTCACCGAACCGGAAGCCTGGGCAAAATCCGCCACCCCCCTGAGCTGCAGGGGGTACCCCCCCTCCCCCTCCCGAGGGAGCAACCGTGCCGTCGCCTGGAAACTGGCCCGCCCCCCGAAAAGATCCTCCTCTCCTGGCGGGGCATTGTGAGTCAGCCACACCTGCACCTGGCCCTGCAGCCGATCAAACTGGCGTCGCTCCCCCACCAAAGGGATGGCCGTCAGGGATCCCTGGCGCAAACGGATGTTCAGCCCATGCAAGGGCAGGGATCCCTCCCCTTCGGGCAGTTGAAACTGCACATCCGCCCAGCCGCGATCCAGCGTTTCCATCAGCAGCAGTTGCGGCTGGTTTAGGGTAACATTCAGCACCCACTGACCCGTCTGCAGCCAAGTCCAGAAATCAGGGCTGAGGTCGATGGAGCCGATACTGGCCAGATGTTCAACGCGGCTTTCTCCCAAGCTCACCTGCCAGGGGGCCAGAAACCTCACCTCCCCCAATTCCACGCGCCGGCGCATCGCTTGCGAGAGGGTTGCTTCCACCTGCGGCAGCACGTGATCTTGAAGGTAGATCCCTGTTCCCCAGGCGGCACCAAAGGCGGCAGCCGTCAAGCCCAAACCCACCCCAGCTAGAGTGATGGGGGAAAGGTTGAATCGTTGCTGCTGCATCTTTGGATCTTGGTGATCCTCTCCCAACCGCCTACCCCTTAAAAACCTGACAGGCTCCCAAAAGCCGTTCGTGCACTGCGGGCCGACCTTGCCGGCACAGTTGCCCCCATCCTACCCAAGGACTCCTGGCTTGCCACGAGGGAACAGAAAGAAGAGATCCCTGCTCCCAGGCGTAATTCCCCCGAAGACCCCGCGGAAAAATACCGTCTCCCGCGGAGAACGGGGATGCTAAGCTATCTCCACACCCGAGATTGAACCCACCCTGGGGCCTCTCTCAGGTGTTCCCTTCTGTCGAGATGGTTGAAAGGAGAAGAGCCATTCCGGAACCCCTATCTCTGACGGTCAGCTTGCGCGGCAGCCGCGAGGCGCTGGAAAACTGCCAGGTCTTTCACCTGACTGGCCTTCTGGATGCCTTTTCCGAGCCGGTCTTTGTTAAGGTGGTCACCAAATACCTGGAAGAGGGATCCCCTAACCTCATCTTGGATTTGACAGGGATCGACTTCATCGATAGCTCTGGCGTCGGCGCCCTGGTGCAATTGGCCAAGCTGGTGCAGGGCCGCGCAGGTATCTTTCAGGTGGTGAGCAATCCCCGCATCACCCAAACGGTGAAGCTGGTGCGCCTGGAGAAGTTCCTGTCTTTGCGCAACTCCTTGCAGGAAGCCTTGGATCGCCTGAAGGAAGGAAGTACGGGCAGTACAGAGACCGCCTGATACGTAATAAGTATGGGTCTGGGAACCTTTTGGGGGATCAGTGCTGGAGCAGGGGATCCCGACTGGATCACGGTCAAAGCAGCCCGCATCCTCAGCACGGTCAACTGGGTGGCCTGTCCCCAAAATGCTGCCGGCCAGCCGGGCTTGGCCTACCAAATTGTGCGCCCTTGGCTGCGACCGGAACAAACCCTCTTGCCGCTTCGCCTGCCCTTTGTCACCCAGCCGGAAGTCCTGCAAGCTGCCTGGCGAGTGGCTGCCCAGCAACTAGCCCCACTCCTAGAAAGGGGAGAAGATGTCGCCTTCATCTGTGAGGGAGACGTGGGCCTCTACAGCACCTTCGCCTACGTGGCCCAAGCCCTGCGGCAGCGGATCCCCGCCTTGCCCATCCAGGCCATACCGGGGGTGTGCTCTCCCTTAGCCGCTGCTGCTGCCCTGGGATCCCCCTTGGTGCTCGGCTCCGAGAAATTGGCGATTTTACCGGCTCTGTTTGCCCTCTCGGAACTGGAGCAGGCTTGTGCCTGGGCTGAGGTAGTCGTCCTCATGAAAGTGGCCTCTGTCTACCCTCAGGTTTGGCAGTGGCTGGCCGAAAGAGGTTGGCTGCAACAAGCCAGCTTGGTGGTCTGGGCCGGCTGGCCTCAGCAAACCCTCTTCCCCACCCTGGAAGGACTGGCCGACTACCGGCCCCCCTACTTTTCCCTGCTGATCCTGCGTTCTCGGCCCCGAAATCAAGATTCTCTTAACCTGGAAAACGAGCTACAGCTGGAATGAGTTTTCTAGGATAGGGAATGAGTTCCTTCCGGCGATTAAGCCCGAAGCAGGGGTTGGTCGGTATTTTTTTGCGTGTGTTTCCATTGAGCTTAAGTCCCGTACCGAGCCGGCTTGTTTCCCCAAAAAATCAGGTGTCCTGTGACGGAAAGAGGCTGAGGAATCCGAATCCAGAATGCTGGGATCCCTCATTGACCTGAACCAAAAAGAGATGAAAAGACCAAGTTAAAGGAATGATCCAGCCTGTTAAGAATGGTTGCCGCCCTTGGTGGAGAGATCGGCTATAGGTTAGATTATGAATGTAGTGATTCAGGCGAGGAGGATAATATCTCATCCCCATCTCAAATGCGAGGCACCGCTTCTCGACTGACTCAAATCCAAAATTCTCTCCAAAGTTCTCTGTCGGTCAACGCTCTGATCCAAGCTTCCGATCCGTTGCTTCGGCAGACTCTCCTGAGAAGTGGTTGTCTCGCTCAGCAGAGCACCTGGTACCTACGACAGGTTTTCCTCAAAGCAGAACAAGGGAGTTAGGCAGATAGCAGTTGGGCTTGCTGCACAAGCCACTGGGAAAGTGAGAGAGCGCTCTAGGTGTTCCTCAAATAATCCTCAAATAAAAGTGGTTTTGCCAGATCAACAAGCTCAGCCGGCTATTTTGAGTCTCCATTCATGAGCGAGTCAGGGTGGGAAAATCGGTGATCAGGTTCAGGTGCTCTCAACCTGCAAGCTCTGCGAGTCGGAACCAGCGCTCAGTGGGACAAGGACTGCGGGCTTTAGCAATTCGAGGTTCTCTCAGTTCATAGTTTCACTCTCACTTTCAGGAGGTTGCTATGTTTACCTTTCTCTCAAAGATTGCTAGAGCAATTATCCGCATATTTGCTCCTGCCAAGTCCGATCTGGTGGAAGTGGGTTACCAGCCTATCACGGATGATATCTATCGCATCAACGGCTCAGCCTGCCATTTTAGCGATCTGGAGATCTCATCGTAAACCTCAGAGTCGGATTCTGGTGTCGGAGCGGCCACTGGCGCTGGCCCAAAAATTGAGTTCGTTTGTTTGCCGACTAATTTGTCGAGCCCAGTAGTGGGAGCGGTTGAATCAGCTACAGGTTAAGACAACAGAATAAGTTTTACAGAATAAGTTTTGATGAATCTTGGATGCGGTTAGTCCGCGTCGGCAGGGGTGGTTTTCCTCCCTGTGGCCAAGTCCTACCGGTTCAGTGGTGGCTCCCCGTGGGGGTCACCACTTATTGTTTTGTTGTTTGCAAGTTGTTTGGGAAAATAAGGGGGATGCCTGCGGTTGCCCCGTCTCAACCTGTGTTGCCTTCCCCTGTGGTTTACCCGGCTACACCGGGCGATCTGGATCCCTTGGCCGAAGTTCTGGCGCAGGTTTTTTATCCGCCCTCAGGCCTGCAACGCTGGATCCACCCAATTCGCAAGCTGGGCATTCGCGAAGAGTTGCGCCTCAGGCTGGCCGCAAGGGATCCCTACTATTGCTGTCTGGCGGCTGCGGTGGGATCCGAAGTGGTGGGCACTGCCGAGATCTCTTTGCGGGTCACAGCCCACGGGAAGTATCCCTACCTCTCCAACTTGGCGGTGCTGCCCGGCTGGCGGCGGCGAGGAATTGCTCGTCTGCTTTTGCTCAGTGCTGAAGGGGTGGCGAAAGGGTGGGGCTACCGCTGTTTGCATCTGCACGTGTTGGAAGACAATCTCCCCGCGCGGCAACTGTACGCTCAACTGCGCTATACCCCCATCGAACGCACCTCTCAACTCTGGCGATGGTTGGGGATCCCTCCGCAGCTTTTGCTCTGCAAGTGGTTACCTTGAATTGGCAAAGGAATTGGCAAAGCGGCAACATTGAGCTGGCAGAGTGGAGATGCTTCCCACCCCGCTGGCTTGCTTCTGCGCAGTGAGGCGAGTTCCTGGACTCATATAAAGTTATGTAAACTAGAGATGGGTTCTAGAGAGGTCTCGGAGGGGCAGTGAGGGAATTGGGCAGGGTTTTCATGGGATTGGTTGTGGGCCTGCTTGTGGGCTTTGGGATGGCTCAGCCTGCCTGGGCCCAGTGGGGGACTACCCCTCTCCCGCCAATAGGTTCTCCGGCACCGGAGTTCGCATTGCCAGATCAAGCCGGGCAAATACGGCGGCTGGCGGATTTTCGGGGGGAGTGGGTGGTGTTGTATTTTTACCCCCGCGACTTCACTTCCGGCTGTACGATTGAGGCCCGCCGCTTTCAGCAAGATTTGCCCAAGTTCCGGGCCATGGGGGCACAGGTTGTGGGCGTGAGCGCTGACTCGGTGGACTCTCACAGGCGCTTTTGCTCGGCAGAAGGGCTACAGTTTCCTTTGCTGTCGGATCCCGACGGCACGGTCAGTCGAGCTTACGGCTCCTGGATGGGCGATGTTGCCCTGCGCAATACGTTCTTGATCGACCCGGAGGGGATTTTGCGAGAAATCGACCCAATCGTGAACCCCAGCCGCCACAGTGCTGAGGTTCTGGCCCAGTTGCAACGGCTTGTCGGTAGCTAGCCCTCTAGCTTTCCGGGCCAAAAGTCTGCTCGAACTCGTAGAGCAACTCGTCGATCTCCTCCAGCGCTTGGTTGACATCCACGCGCAAGCTGCCCAAGTCTGGCTTTTCCAGCAGCTTGGCTACTGCTGGCCGGCGTTCGCGGATCAGCTTGATGCGCTCTTTCAAGGCGGCAATTTCGGCGGCGTCCATGACTTCAGAGACCCAATCCACTCCCTTAGCTTATCGTTTCCTCCCAGTCGCCGGGATCCCTTTCTGAACCACCGAGAGCCAATCATAATAGAGCTGCGCAACCTGGCACTCAACCCCGCTTCAGCTAGAAATTGCAGGAGCCCCGCACTGTACCCGTAGGTTCGGTGTCGGGAGGAATGCTATAATAATACTGCGGACACCAGAAACGGTTGTTTAGGGCACTGGTAACGGTCGATTGGGGGTGCAGTAAACCACCCCAGAGGCTCGTGGTTGGCTTGCTAACTGCAGGGCTACTAAAAGCCCGCTCCGTACCGCCTAGCGGTTGGTGTCGGGTAGTTTACAGGTGCTGACATGCTCCCCTACACCCAGATTGTCGCCCACCGTGGGGAGCACACCCACGCCGAGGAAAACACGTTGGCCGCTTTTGCTGCTGCTGTTGAAGTGGGGGCCGAGCAAATTGAGCTGGATGTGCGCTGTAGCCGAGATGGGATCCCACTGGTTGTTCACGATGCCGATTTGGATGGACAGCCTTTGGCCGCATTAACTTGGGCCGAGATTCGGGCCCGCAAACCCACGATTCCCACTCTTGAAGAGACCCTGTCACATATCAAGGGCAAGATCACCCTCGATATCGAACTCAAAGAAGCAGGCTATGAGGAACAAGTCCTTGCCCTCGTTAGCGATATTTTGACCCCCGAAGAATTTGTGATCACCTCTTTTTTGCCTCAGGTGGTGCAGCGGGTTAAAACGCTTTTGTCCCCGCAACCCAAGGTTGGCCTGTTGATCGAGGCAAAGGCTGAGGAGCAAGCCAAGGGATCTTTACTTACCCGTTGCCGGGAGTTGGGAGCGGATTTTCTGGCCCCCCACTACAGTTGGGTGAACTTGCAGTTCTTGGCTGAAGCTGAACAGGCCGGGATCCCTCTGTACGTTTGGACGGTGAACGATCCTGAAGTGATGAAGTTGTGCTTGCAGCCATTTGCCGGCTCAGTAGGACAAAATCCCGTTGTTCAAGGGTTGATTACCGACCGTCCCCAATTGGCTTTGCAAATTCGCGCCCACCGTTTGGCAGGAGTAGAGGGGGCAAAACCCTAGACCATGGGCACAAACTGCACCGGAAAAGCCCCTTTTTGAACCCATCCTTGGGCTGTTTTGCAGAGGATCAGCAAGGACTGGGATCCCTGGGCACCGGAGTCCGAAGGGCTTTCTCCCACCGGCACCACCAAGGTGCCCCCCACCGCCAGTTGATCCAGCAGCACCATGGGCACAGTTGGGGGCGCTGCCGTCACCACGATGGCATCGTAGGGAGCATGCTCTGGCCAACCTTGGTAGCCATCCCCCTGACGCACTTCCACGTTGCGATAGCCCAGGGCAGCGAGGGTTTGTTGAGCTTGAGCAGCCAATGGGGACAGACGCTCCAGGCTATACACTTGCCGGGCCAGCTCTGCCAAAACAGCCGCCTGATAGCCGGAGCCGGTGCCGATTTCCAACACCACCGATTCAGGCGTGAGGCGAGCAGCTTCTGTCATAAAAGCAACAATATAGGGCTGAGAAATGGTCTGGCCATAGCCGATGGGCAGAGGGCAATCCCTGTAGGCCCGATCCCGCAGATCAGAGGGGACAAAAAGGTGACGCGGCACTTTTCCCATGGCTTCCAGTACCCGTGGATCTCGGATCCCTCGTTTGATGAGCTGTTTCTTGACCATCTGCTCCCGTTGGGAAGCAAAAGGATCGGAAGCGTCTGGGGGCTGAGGTTCAACTTCTGGGATCCCAGCTGGAGAGCGAGAAGAATGTCTCCACCGGAAGGATGAGAATGGGTTGATCACCGATACACAACCTCCAGAAACGATGAGCTGCTCAGCTAGAAATCGCAGGAGCCCCGCACGGTACCCGTAGGGTCAGTGTCGGGAGGAATGCTATAATGGTACTGCGGACACCAGAAACAGCTGTTTAGGGCACTGGTAACGGTCGATTGGGGGTGCCGTAAACCACCCCAGAGGTCCGTGGTTAGTTTACTAACTGCAGGGCTACTAAAAGCCCGCTTCGTACCGCCTAGCGGTCGGTGTCGGGTAGTTTACATGAAGCTTACAGCCGGGATCCCCATGGGAGATATGGGATCCGGTTTGATCAAAATTGTAAAGTTTTGTGCGCAATCTGCCGGGGCGAGCAATCACCACCCTGGTTCTGCCAGCGCAAGATCAAGATTTTATAGTGTTGATCCCTACCTTTTCCCCGCAAGGGGAAGATGGTGAATGGGGTGACAGGCTGGGAACTGTCCTAGCGACACCTGGGGAGAGAGGCTGGGTTTAATAGACTGTAAACGTAATTTACGGTACAGATCTATGACAACTGCTGCCGCTTCTGCTACTCCCACTGCCCCTGAGACGACGCTGCTGAACGTTTGGCAAGTGCTGGCGGAAGAGTTTGCCGGTCAGGTTGCCCTACGGGATCCCCACGCGCAGCCAGTTTTCGAGATGTCTTATGGAGAGCTGTTTCGCCGCATTCAAACCCTGGCGGCTGGCCTGCAGGCTTTGGGCATTTGCCCGAGGGATCGGGTGGCCATTTTTGCCGATAACTCCCCCCGCTGGCTGATGGCCGATCTGGCCACGATGTTCACGGGAGCTGTGAATGTGCCCCGCAGCGCTGTGGCGGATCCCAGTGAGCTGGGCTACATCTTGCGCCACTCCGGTAGCACGGCCCTGATTGCTCAGGATCTGAAGACCCTGAGGCGGATCCGGCCGGATGTGCAGGAGCTGGGCCTGGAACGGCTGCTGTTGCTTTCCGATGAGCAGGAAGCAGGGGTGCTGAACTTTTCCCAATGGCTGCAAAAGGGTCGGGAACACACCTACCAACCCCCAAAGCTGGAGCGATCCCAACTGGCCACCATCATCTACACCTCCGGCACCTCCGGTCGGCCCAAGGGGGTGATGCTCAGCCACGGCAACCTGATGCACCAGGTGGAGAACTTGGGCGTGGTCGTACAGCCACAACCGGGGAATAAGGTGTTGACCATTCTGCCCACTTGGCACTCCTATGAGCGGGCTTGCGAGTATTTTCTCCTCAGCCGCGCCTGCATGTTGGTCTATACCAGCCCTCGCTTTATCAAACAAGATTTCCAACAGGAGCACCCCCATTTTTTGGTGGCAGTGCCCCGGATTTGGGAAACCGTTTATGAAGGGATCCAACGGCAATTCAAAGAGAAAAGCCCCCTGATGCAGCGGCTGATCCGCGCTCTGATGGCCGTGAGCGAGAGCCACGTGCTCTCTGGACGGATAGCTCGCAATCAGTCGATTTTGCATTACGGAGTCAGCCCCTGGGTGCGCCTGCAGGCTCGCCTGCAACATTGGCTGCTCTGGCCCCTGCACCGATTGGCCGATGTGCTGATCTACCGCAAGGTACGACGGGCGTTGGGCCCCAATTTTCAACATGCCATCAGCGGCGGTGGATCCCTGCCTGCCTACTTGGATCTGTTCTACGAGGTGGTGGGCATTTCCATCTTGAATGGCTACGGCCTCACCGAAACTTCGCCGGTGTTGTGCGCGCGGCGTCCAGACAACAATGTGCGCGGTACGGCTGGCCCCCCTCTGCCGGGGACGGAGTTTCGCATTGTGGATCCTGAAACTCGACAGCCGCTGCCGCCACAAGAAAAAGGGTTGATCCTGGCCCGTGGCCCGCAGGTGATGATGGGCTACTACAACAATCCAGAAGCCACCGCTAAAGTTCTCAGCTCTGATGGCTGGTTTGAAACCGGGGACCTAGGCTGGCTCACTCCCGACGGCCAACTGGTGATCACCGGCAGGGCCAAGGATGTCATTGTCTTGCGCAACGGCGAGAACATTGAGCCACAGCCACTGGAAGATGCCTGCCTGCAATCTCCCTACATCAGCCAGATTGTGATCGTCGGGCAAGACCAAAAAAAATTGGCTGCCCTCATCTACCCCAACCTCGACGCCCTCAAGGCCTGGGCTGCTGAGCAAGGGATCCCTACTGGCGAGACCGAGCTGCTCGTTCACCCGCAGGTGCGCCGCTTCATCTTGCAAGAAGTACGCCGCCGCATCCAAGAGCGCCCTGGCTATCGGCCCGACGAGCAAGTTGCTGACTTTCGCTTCTTGCCAGAGCCCCTGAGTGTGGAAAATGGCCTCATGACCCAGACGCTGAAAATTAAGCGCAACCCCGTGGCGGAGCGCTACGCTCACCTTATTGAGGAAATGTACCGATCTTTGAAGTAGGGCCAGCCTTCTAGGTTTGGGATCCCCGTTGTTGCTCCAAGTAGCGCCGGAATTGCTCCGGTGGAATGGCCCCTCGGCAGGCTCCACAGTAGTAGAGGGTGAGCACCGCCTTGTAGGCCCAATCGCTTGGCACCACATCCGGGAAAGGGCTGGGCAAAGTATCTGCTTGGTTGTTGGCGCAGGCTTGCAAAATTTGCTCTGTGGTTAGCTGTTCTGCCAGGTCTGGAGGGAGTTCCCGCAGGTTGGCTTGGGCCAGAGCGGCGGTGGGCAGGCTCAAACTGGAGAGGGCTGCGCCCACAAGAGCTGAGGTGAAGAGGTGTTGCACTTTCATAGCACTCCGTGCTGTGCAGAGCACAGACAACTCGAAGAGGGTTAACGAGGGATCGATTGAGAGGGAATCCGTCCGGGGAGTCCCTTCTTCAGGGTAGTACGGACGAAAGGAGCGTCTGGATCTGGATAGAACGCCTCAGCCGCTTTGTTCCCGGATTAAGATGCAGGAAACGGGGGCACCTCCAAAACCCCAAAACAAGCCAAAAGGCAAGATTGAGTCTGTACAGCAGGCTTTTGTGCTGAGAGCTAGAGGCCGATGAACGTATACAAAGGGCCAAGTTTTGACGGCGTGGATCCCCCGGATCCCAAGCTGATCGATGCCTGCGTGCATTGCGGGTTTTGCCTGACCACCTGCCCCAGCTACCGTGTAATCGGCAAAGAGACGGACTCGCCGCGGGGGCGGATCTATCAGATGGATGCCCTCAACCAGGGGCAGATCGCCCTTTCTGCGGCTACGGTTTCCCACTTCGACAGTTGTTTGGGCTGTTTGGCCTGTGTTACGGCCTGTCCATCGGGGGTGCAATATGACCGCTTAATTGCCGCCACCCGCCCGCAAATCGAACGCAACTACCCACGTAGCCTTTGGGATCGGCTTTACCGCCAGTTCATCTTCTCGGTGTTTCCTTACCCGGAGCGGCTGCAACCGCTGCTGTGGCCTCTCTGGCTGTACCAAAAAATGGGGATCGGCGCTTGGATCCGAAAGGGTCTGGAAAAGGTCTCCCCGCGTTTGGCGGCCATGGAATCCCTGATGCCCCCCCTGGAGGTGGAGCAACTGCTGCCCAAGCGTTACCCTGAGCGGATCCCGGCGGTGGGAGAACGCCGTTTTCGGGTGGGACTCATTTTGGGCTGCGTGCAGCGCCTGTTTGCCCCGCAGGTGAATGAGGCCAGCATTCGCGTCTTGACCCACAACGGCTGTGAGGTGGTGATCCCGCCTGTCCAGGGCTGTTGTGCGGCCTTGCCCCACCATCAAGGGCAACTGCAGCAGGCGGAAACCCTGGCCCGCCAGATGATCGATGCCTTTGCCGATTACGAGTTGGATGCCATTCTGATCAACGCTTCTGGCTGCGGGCATACCCTGAAGGAGTATGGCCACCTGTTGGCCAGGGATCCCGACTACAAAGAGAAGGCAGCCCGATTTGCCGCCCAGGTCAAGGACATTCAGGAGTTTCTCGCTCAGGTGGGGTTAACGGCTCCCCTACATCCGCTACAGCCGGAACCCCTGGTGCTGGTCTACCAGGATGCCTGTCACATGCTGCATGGGCAGCGGCTCAGCCAGGAACCTCGACACCTGTTGCGGCAAATCCCGGGGCTGGAGCTGCGGGATCCCGTCGATGCGGCCCTCTGCTGTGGTAGCTCCGGCGTCTACAACCTGTTGCAACCCCAGGTGGCGGATGAGCTGGGATCCCAGAAGGTAAAGAACTTGCTTAACACCGGTGCTCAGGGGATTGTCTCTGCCAATATCGGCTGCCGCCTACAAATCCAGAAACATCTGCGCCTACAGGGCAAAGCCGGGATCCCCATCTATCACCCGATGGAATTGTTGGATCGCTCCCTTACCGCTGCGCGACGCTTTCGCGAACAAGCTACAGGGGCTGCCTCTAGTCCCCGATCTGCTGAACAATTGGTTACTTTGCGGAACCGAAATAGCCATTAAACTAAGCATGTTGGCCGCAGCTATCTGAATGCTGCTTGGATTCCGCACCCGCTTAGAGCTGAATAACCGGCAGAAGACCCTAGCCGCTCAGCACGCTGGGGTAGCCCGTCACGCCTACAACTGGGGCCTGGCCATCTGTCGGCAAGCCCTGGAGAACCGGCAGAAACTCCCCACCGCCATTGACCTGCACAAGCGCCTGGTAGCCGAGGTTAAGAAGGAAAACCCCTGGTACTACCAGGTCTCCAAATGCGCTCCTCAGCAGGCATTACGCAACTTGGAGCAAGCCTTTAAGCGCTGGCGGGGTGGGTTGGGGAAGTTCCCCCGCTTCAAGCGTAAGGGAGTGCGAGACAGCTTTTACCTAGAAGGCAGCATCCGCATTTCTGGCGACCGCATCAAGGTGCCTATCTTCGGTTGGCTGCGCTGTGCAGAGTTGCTTCCGGCGACCACACCCAAGAACGTGGTCATTAGTCTTCGCGCTGGACATTGGCATATCTCCTTCAAATATGAAGCTCCAGCGCCTCAAGTGGAGAAGACCGGGGAAGTTGTGGGAGTGGACTTAGGGATCCATCACTTGGCCACCTGCTCCGACGGGGAAGTATTCGAGAATCCAAAGCCCTACCGTAAGGCGAGGAGGCGTCTGACCAAACTGCAACGGCGGCTGAGTCGCAAGCAGAAGGGATCCGCTAACCGTAAGAAGGCGGTGGTGCAGTTAGGCAGGGCCCACAAGCGGGTGGCAGACATTCGGCAAGACAATCTGCACAAGCTAACGACTTACCTGGCCAAGAAGTATCGGGTGGTGGTGATTGAGGGCTTGCAGGTGAAGAACCTGCTTAAGAACCGCAAGTTGGCAGGAGCGCTGTCAGACTGTGGGTTCTACGAGTTTCGGCGACAGCTAGAGTACAAGGCCCAACTCTACGGCTGTCAGGTGGTGGTGGCGGATAGGTTTTATCCGTCCAGCCAACTGTGTTCAGGGTGTGGCCACAAACAGAAGATGCCACTCAGCGAGCGGGTATTTCGCTGCCCGTGTTGTGGTCTGGAGCTAGACCGCGACTTGAATGCAGCCATCAACCTAGCCCAGTGGTATCTAACTACCTGCAGCTCGCGGGGAAGTAACGCCTGTGGAGATCCCTCTGGCGGGGCGGTGGAGGTGAACTCTGCCGCCAGTCATGGGTCGCTGAAGCAGGAAGAAAGCAGCGATGCTGGGCAAAGTTCTGTTTTGTTCAGCGTTGCATAAGTCTTTCGGAGCGGCTATTCCATCAACAGGCCCAAGTCCAGGTGAGGCTGCCACAGATCGGCCAGGCGCTCCAGCAATTGCTCCCGCTGCTGAGCATAGTGGCCCTCCAGCTCCGGCAAGGGATCCCAGCCTTTTTGTCGGCGCAGCCAGTTCAGCCATTGTCGCCGCCACAGGTGGTTGTCAAACAGGCCATGCAGATAGCTGCCCCAAATCCGACCCGTGGGATCCCGCCAGCCCAGGTTCTCCCGGTCGAACAGCGGCAGGCAGCCAGAGGGATCCGCCTGGGTGGATCCCTGATGAATTTCGTACCCCTGGATGGGGGCCAGGGCAGGCCATCGGCTTTGGGTCTGTACCTGCTGGGTGACCTTGGTGGGCTGTAAAACGGTGGTCAAAGGGAGAAAGCCCAACCCCGAGTAGGTGCCGGCGATCCCCTCCCAGCCTTCGGGATCGGCGATGGTTTCTCCCAACATTTGCAGTCCGCCGCAAATGCCGACGATATGGCCAGAGTATTGGCGCAGTTGCTCGGCCAAGCCGGTCTTTTGCAACGCGAACAGATCGTTGAGGGTGGTTTTGCTGCCGGGCAGGATGACCACATCCGGGGATCCCAAACTTTGGCCGGGGTGAACCCAGCGCAGATGGACGGTGGGCTCCGCCAACAAGGGGTCAAAATCCGAGAAATTGGCCACCTGGGGCAAACGCACCACAGCAATCTCCAGGCGCCCTTCCCTCAGGGCTTGGCCACCGGCTCGGTCGCGGCGATCTTCCCAAAGCAGGGGGTTGGCTGCAATTCCCATCGAATCCTCTTGGGGCAGAACCCAGTCCACCCAAGGCAAGACCCCGACAACTGGGATCCCGGTGTAGTTTTCCAGCCAATCCAGGCCGGGCTGCAACAGTTCCCGCGAGCCCCGAAACTTGTTGATGACAATGCCCCGGATCAGGGCCCGTTCTTCGGGTTCCAGCAGTTGGAGCGTGCCCACCACATGGGCCAGCGCCCCACCTCGGTCGATGTCTGCCACCAGCCAAGTGGGGGATCCCAAATGCAAGGCAACCCGCATATTTGCCAAGTCCCGATGTTTGAGGTTCACCTCTGCCGGACTGCCTGCCCCCTCGCAAAGGATCCAGTCGTACTGCTGTTGTAGGCGAGCAAGGGCTTCTTTAACCGCTTGCCAGGCCGGCGCAAACCAGCGCTCATAATACTCTCCGGCGCGGTAGGTGCCCACCGCCACTCCGTTCAAGACGATCTGGGAAGTCAGGTTGCCCTGGGGCTTCAGAAGGATTGGGTTCATCTCCACCGCAGGGGGGATCCCGGCAGCCCAAGCTTGCAGAGCCTGCGCGTAGGCGATCTCTTTGCCGTCTGGGGTGACATAGGCGTTGAGGGACATGTTCTGAGCTTTGAAAGGGGCAACCCTTTTTCCCGCTTTCTTGAGAATGCGACAAAGGGCTGTCACCAAAAGGGTTTTGCCCACATGGGAAGAAGTTCCCACCACCATCAAGGATCGACCTGAACAGCTCACCCCGGATCCCTCGCCCTTGGTTTCTGGTTGTTGCCATTCTCCCCGCGGCCAGTCCTGCCAAGCCAGGGCCTCCGTTGGCAAAAGCGACTCTGCAATCCCCTAGTTAACCGCCCTGCTGATGCCAAGAGCCGAAACCCCAGGTCTGCACGGGATCCCAGGGGCTTGCGCCTTTGTGCTCTCGGTTGGATTTTAAGCTGGGGCAGATGGATTCGAACCACCGAATGGCGGGACCAAAACCCGCTGCCTTACCGCTTGGCGATGCCCCAATTCACATTGCTTAACCAGCTTAATTAATCTAGCGATGCAGCTTCGGGTCTGTCAACAGTTGCAGTGAGCTCCTATGCGTGGGGAAGCTGAAGCTCTTCGCCAAGGCCAGGGCCGATGTCAAAGGGGTTCACAGGGAGAATGCGGGCCACCTCGAAGAAATAGGCGCGGATCTCTGGCCCGAAATAGATGACATCTCCGCTCCTCAGGTAGTGAGTAGCCACCCGCGTGCCGTTGACAAACACCCCATTGGTACTGGACTGGCCCTTGCGGTTGCCGTCGATCAGGCAATAGGTAAACCCTGTCCGGTTGGACTTGGTGGGCACCCGCACCAGGTAAGCGTGGTGACGCGAGACAAACCGATTGACGATCTGGATGGCGTTGGAGGGATCCCGTCCAACCGTGTAGATACTCTCCCGCAGGATGTAGCTGCAGGGCCGGACAGGATGGCAGATGGACAGGGTGAACTCCGGATGGGATACCGGCTGCTCAGGGACTCGATCGAACAAATCCGCCGGCAGATCAAAGCCCTGGCTGAGAAGAGGACTTTTCCCACCAACCGCCGTGGTGGAGGCAAAGAAATCGTCGTAGCTATGTGACAACGGCCTTCCCCCCTCAACGCTCAACGCCATTTACAGCAGCTTGGCTTTCCAAATTCAAAGTCTTATCTATAGTTCCCCAAAACCCTACTGCTTTCAAAGGAACTCTGGTCTTGGCGGGCTGCCGGAAAACCCACAAGCCCCAGTGTACTGTACTATACACCATAGGCAGCCTTGGAGATACCCCCTTTCCCCGGAAACTGGGCTTGGGCTCAGGTTGGGCCCATTTTGGTTTTCAGGAATCCCTTGGGAGCCTCAGCCTTCGCGGGCTATTCTGAGTAGCAGGTTTTTAACCTTGAGGTGAGGGTGTGACGGAGGCCCTGCTGCGTCGGTTGGATGTGGCCACAGAAGCTGCCCTGGAGGCAGGAGCTTTGCTGCGCAGTTATGTGGGGGGCACCCTTGCCATTGAGGAGAAACGTCCGGGCGACTTGGTGACGGCGGCGGATCGCGCTTCTGAGGATCTCATCTTGAAAATCTTGAGGCGGCACTTCCCCGAAGATGTCATCTTGACCGAGGAATCAGGCCAGCAGGGATCCCCGGAGGGTGCCTACGCTTGGATGATCGATCCCCTAGATGGCACCACCAACTTTGCCCACGGTTACCCTTTCGCTGCCGTCTCCATTGGTTTGCTGCAGGGGCGGGAGCCGGTTTTGGGGGTTGTTTGTGATGTTTTTCGCGGGGATCTGTTTCGCGCCGTCCAAGGGATGGGGGCCACCCGCAACCGTCAACCCATTCGAGTCTCCACAACGGCTGAATTGTCTCGGAGCCTGCTGGTTACCGGCTTTGCCTACGATCGTCGCGAAACCCCCGACAACAACTACGCCGAGTTTTGCCACTTTACCCATCTCACCCAAGGAGTGCGGCGGGGCGGATCTGCAGCTCTGGATTTGGCCTATGTGGCCACCGGCCAGTTGGATGGCTATTGGGAGCGGGGCCTCTCCCCTTGGGACATTGCCGCAGGGATCGTCCTGGTGCGGGAGGCAGGCGGCAAGGTGACCGCTTATGATGGCAGCCCGGTGGACGTTTACAGTGGCCGACTGTTGGCCAGCAATGGCTGGTTACACGCTGCTCTGCAAGAAGAATTGGCCCAAGTACAGCCTTTGCCGGTCTCCTTTCCCATGCGGCGGGATCCACGCCCAGCCTATCAGAACCGGGAAAGCTCCCCAGTTGAGTTGAATTGAAGACAGAAGTAGCTGACGAATAATCGAGGAATAATCAAGAAGATTCCAAGAACCCTATGTTGGGCAGGGTAGATAGGAGATGGGTTAGCGGACTCCCCGGAAAACAGCGACATTGCTACTGGGCGGCACAGTTCGGCCTGGCTCTCCTCTTGGGAGCGATGGCCCTTGGGGTTGCCACTGCTGGCCCCGGTTACCCTCAGCCGGCACAAGGGAAAGTCGCCTCCACCGAGCAGGCACAGCCCCTCGATTCCCGTTGGGCCGAGATCCAGGCCCGGGGGCGCATTCGAGTTGGCTTGGATCCCAGTTTGGGGCCGGCTTATCTCTACACCGACTTGGAGCGACAAACCTACGCCGGCTTCGAGTGGGATATCCTGGAGGCGTTGGCCCAAATCCTTCAGGTGCAGGTGGATCCCATCTACGTGGCCTGGAGCGAGCAGTTGGCGGCCTTGCAAGCGGATGAGGTGGACTTGATCTGGGGAGCGCGGGAAGCTTTGGGCTTGGATCCGGAGCAGTTTCTGGCCACCCGGCCCTACTATCTCAGCCCGCAGCGCTTGGTGGTACGGGATCCCTTCCCCACCTCTGGGCCAGAGGAACCGGCCATCGAGACACTGTCGCAATTATTTGGCCGCAAAGTGGGCATTGTAGTTAACAGTACGGGGGCAGCCCTACTGGAGGCGTATAACGAGAGGAGGGGCAACGCCATTCGTCTCTTTGCCACCAGCAACCCTGAGCGCTTGTTTGCTCAGCTACAAGCCGGCCAGTTGGATGCCGTGCTGGTTGATCAGCCTGTTGCCGCCCTAAACCTGCGCCAAGCCGGATCCCGGCTGCGCCTGGTGGGGCCGCCCTTGTTCCCCATGCCTCTGGTGGGAGTAGTATCCTCTCAGCATCCTTCCCTGAAGGAAGCTGTGGATGGGGCGATTTCCAGCCTGATCGAAAACGGAACCTTGCAGCAGATTTTAGAGAAGTGGCAACTATGGGATCCAACTCTAATGTCCCCCGCCTCAACCGAGGGCTAGCCCGCTACGAGACTGACCATTTCGCCATCTTAGGCGTGCCCCTTACCGCCGACTCCAAGGGGATCCGGCGCGGCTACCTGCAGGCGGCCAAGGCCCTCCACCCGGATCGGTTTGTGGGGGATCCCGAAGGTGCAGAGCGCGCCAACATCCTCTTTGCCAAGCTGGTCAACCCGGCCAACGAAGTGCTGACCAAAGAGCGGGAGCGAGGGGAATATGAAACGGTGCTCAAAATGCGGATCAAACGCCTTTTGGAGACGCCCCCCCCGGATCTTTGGCCCTCTGGGGAAGCCGTCAAGGGCTTGGCCGAGCACCCCCATTGGCAGGAAGAGTATGTCAGACGGGTGGAGAAGCTGGCCAAAGAACAATACAGCTCCATGGAAACCCTGCTCGAGAAAACCGAGGAATTGAGCGAGCTGAACCTGGCCTATTTGTTGCTCAAGGCCGGCTACCAGGGGAGCCTAGCCCCTGCCTCTAGAACCACTACCGCGACCGGGATCCCAACCCCTTCCCCCAGCCGTACCACTGTGGGTGGGATCCCAGCCTCCCCCGTCGTTGCTCCGCCCACCCGTCCCCCTGTTCAGCCTGTTCCCACCCCACCGCCTGCCCCCAAGTTCAGCCCTGGGGAAACCCGCTTTATCCAAGCCTTGGACATGATCGAGCGCAAGCAATACCGGGATGCGGTGCAATATCTGAACTTCGCCATCAGCGCTGAGCCCAACGTGGCCCGCTACTACCTGCACCGGGGCATTGCTCACCTGAAGCAGGGGAATGCTGGCATGGCCAAAGCAGACTTTATGCAAGCCAGTCGCCTAGAACCTGCCAACGCCGAGTTGATGGCCGAGGTGCGCCGCTGGCTGCAGCAGGTCACCACTCAACAGCCCATTCCCGTCCCCAAGGACTCCGTCCCGCCAACGCGAGTGGCCAGCCGTCAAACGTCACAGGCTCAGAAAGTGGTGCCGCCTCCCCGCAAAGAAGACAACGGCGGGTTCTTTAGCCGCCTCTTCGGCAGGAAAAAGTAGGCAGAGCCCCCCTTAACGCGCACCCCCTAGCACCAGCAGCGTCACCAGGGATCCCGTATTCCAGAGGCTGTGCAGCAGGATGGGAGCCAGCAGGTTGCGGCTGTGGCTGTACACCACCCCCAGCACCACCCCCAGCATGGTCAGAGGCAGCAGATCAGAGAGGTTGAGGTGGGCAAGGGCAAAGGTAAAGGCGCTGAGCACAATGGCGGCCCCCATAGGCAGGTGGCGGCTTAGGGTGGGCAGCCAAAAGCCCCGGAACAGCACCTCCTCAAAAACAGGGGCACAGACAGACACCACGGCCAAAAACACCAACCGCGCCCCCCAACCATGGCTATCCAGCAGCAGGGGCAAAATGGGATTCCCACCCCCCGCCTGCGGTAGCAGCAATTGCGAGAGTGCCGCTGCCAGCACCACCAAAGGCAAGGCCACCCAGTAGCCACACAAGCCCCACAGCAGCCAAGGACCCCACAACCGCACCTGCAGCACCCTCTGCCAGCCGGGGTAGGAGTGCAAGAGACGGTACAATAACCCTGCCCCCAGCAAAGCGCCGGAGTTGTAGGTGAGAAACAGGGCTACCGCCTGCTGCCAAGGGCTGAGCTGCCGTGCCCCCAGGCCGAGGATGATGATGTAAAGTCGAGGCACCAAAGCGTTGAGGGCGATAAACCCCAAAAACCAGCCGGTCAACACCGCTTGCGCCCCGATCCCCGGCCAAGGCACTTCCCAAGCAGGGCCCAGGAGCGGACGTTTGCGCCAAAGGCTCCAGCCCAGCCAGCCCAACAAGAGCATCAACCCCAGCAGTGCCCCCAGCACGGGGATCCCGCCCACCACCGCCAGTCGAAATAGAGCCGCCAAGGCCAATTTTTCCTGCTGTTGGTTGAGGGCATTTAGGCTATCGCTGCGCTGCTGCAGTCGGTAAAGCTGTTGCAGAGCCACCGCCTCAAACCAACCATCCAGATGATTGCGAATCTGCACCTCCGCCTCTGGCAAGATGCGCCGCGGTGTTCCCCACAGCCCTTGCAAAACCCGCGCTGCCCCCTTTTGGCTCGATTCCAGCTCCACGGGACGTTCCAGGTCGATGATCTGCTGCCATTGCTGCTGAGCGGCCTCCAGATCTTCTTGGTAGGCATAGAGCAAGCCCAGGCGCAGCCAAAGCGCATCCAGCTCCGTCTGCAAATCTTGCATGGAGGCCAAAAGGGCGGGATCCACCTCTGGAGATTGGGCCAGTTCTGGGCTGGCCGCCTCAGATTCGCCAGCAGGAGTTGACCGGGTCAGCCGTTTCAAACGTTTCAGGCGTTCGGTGTAGTTATCGGCGGTCTGCTGATAGCGATTTTGGGCCACCTTGAACACATCCTGACCCAAAAGTGCCCGTGCCAGATCCTGATAGCGGGGATCATCGAGGGTGCGGGAAGCTTGCAGGGCGAGATCGGTTTGCAACAAATCCAACTGCGTTTGGGGCGGCGGCTGAAACCAACTGCTGGAAAGAGAAAGCCCGACAATCACAATGGCCAATAGGCTCAGCAGGTTGAGGATCCCACGGCGAACAGAAAACCAAGCAGAGGAGGGGTCGGCAGAGGCCGTGGTTTCAGAGTGAGACATTGCGGCGACGGATCCAACTCAAGCGGGTTATATCCTATCTTCTGTATTGTCTTGGCGGAATGGAGTTGTTATTACTGCATTACGGATTTGTCCTGTTGTCACCGTCGCTCCAGCCAATAGCGATAGATGGGCAGGCCCAGTTGTAGGCAGTGCCACTCCCGCTCCGTGGGGATGCCGAGGGGATTGGAGTCCAAAGGCCCCTGGTGGGGATCCCAAAACTGCGGATGCTCTAAAAATCGAGCTGCCATTTCTTCGGCCACCTCTTGGATATCCGATTGCAGGAAGACGGGGCTGCCCGGTCGCAGCAGCAGAGCCAGATCTGCCACCAGTTGGGGCTGGACGATCCGCCGTTTGTGATGGCGCTTTTTGAACCAGGGATCCGGAAATAGGATGGTTACGCGGCTGAGATCCCCCGGCGCAAACAGATGCCGCAAAGAGACATTGATGTTGGCAAACAGAAAATGGACGTTATCCAGCCCCAGCTCGTCCCGCCAGGCATTGGCCCGTTCCACCAGCGCCTGCCGAATCTCTACCCCCAGGAAGTTCCAGTCGGGCTGCTCCTGAGCGAGGCGCAGCAGAAATCGTCCGCTCCCTGTGCCGATATCCAGATGAAAGGGCTGCCCCAGCCGTCGGTATACCCGCTCCCAGTGGGGTGGGGGGGTGGGCTGCTGATACTGCGCCTGCAGGGGATTGACGTGCTGCCGTACCCGGTGACCGAGGCCCCTCTGTAAGGGGATCCCGGCCCAAGGCGGAGAAGGGGGGCGCTTCTCCAGTTGGCCCTCAGGCGATTGCTGCCCCTGTTGCACCTCTGCTTCCATAGACCACCTCCTGCCGCCAGCTGCGGCCCTCGCCCACTGACCAAGGGATCCCCCAGCTTGGAGGGGAGCGACAAAAGTCCAGGAGATCTAGGCTACCACCGGATGCTGTCGATGACTTGCCGCAAGATCTGGGCCGAGCGGTGCAGCTGCTTGCGCTCGCTCTCGGTGAGGGACATGGCCAGCGTGCGTTCCACCCCCTGCCGCCCGACCACTCTGGGCAAGCTGAGACAGACCTCTGGCAGATCGTACTCCCCTTGGGTGAGGCTGCTCACGGTTAAAACGCGGTGTTGATCCCGCAGCAGGGCTTGGACAATTTGCGTCACCCCTAACCCGATGGCGTAGCTGGTGGCCCCTTTGCGACGGATGATCTCGTAGGCAGCGTTGCGCACCTGCTCGAAGATATCCCCCAAATAGGCGGGATCCCAGTCCGGTGAGAGTTCCCCAATCGGGGTGCCGGCGATGTTCACCTTGCTCCAAACGGCCACCTCGCTATCTCCATGTTCGCCGATGATGTAGGCGTGCAGGCTACGCGGATCCACCCCCAGGCGCTCCGCCAAAAGATAGCGAAAGCGGGCTGTGTCCAAAACCGTCCCCGACCCGATCACCTGCCCTGCCGGCAACCCCGACAACTTCAGGGAAACGTAAGTCATGATGTCAACGGGATTGCTCACCACCAAAAGGAGTGTGTCAGGGCAATGCGCCATCAAGGCCGGGATCAAGCCTTTGAAGATCTCGACGTTGCGCTGCACCAAATCCAAGCGGGTTTCTCCAGGGCGCTGCTTGGCCCCTGCCGTTAAAATCACTACATCTGACCCGGCGCAATCAGCCAGTTCCCCTGCCCGTATCCGCGTCGGCTCCACAAAGGGGATCCCGTGCACCAGATCCATCACTTCCCCTTCCAGCTTGTTGCGGTCGATGTCGTGAAGGACCAGCTCATCCAGAGTGTTCTGGATTACCATCGAGTAGGCACAGGCCATGCCTACCTGGCCGGCGCCGATGATGGATCCCTTCAAAAGGCGGCGAGAAGTCAGCCCCTCGACCTGCTGCTGGGAGCGCTGCTTGGGTTGGTGCTTAGAAACAGTCATGGCTGCAGCCGCTACTCTTCGTTCTCCAGCTTAAGCCTGCCTAGAGGAAGAAAAAAACAGGCTACCGCTCTCCAGAAGAACTGGAAAGGCGAGAAGAGGCAGGATCGGTTGCCGCAGCGGACTGGATCCATCTGAAACAATAAAAACAATAAATAGCCCTCTAACCTTCAACAGTCCTCAACCCGGCTGCTGGGTTAGCCGCTGCCAAAGCTGCGGAGGAATGCGCTCGTGAGGACACTTTAGGGACTGAATCTGAGCTAAATCTTCCGGCATGTAGTGCAAGGCTACCCGCGCTGCCGGATCCAAAAGGCTGCGCCGTCGTCGGTTACATTGCTCCGCTTCTCCCAGAAACACGTCCAGCCAGCCATCTCGCTCTTGGTAGCGAATCCTCAAAGCAGAGAGAGAAGGCAGAGCAGAGGAAACTTCTTTGCGGTAGAGCCGAAAGCCCTGCTCCAGACTCCAGCCCAACCACCACTGAGGCGCCAATTGCCCCAACTGCCTACACCACACCCCCGCCTGAACCTGTTGCCATGCCATGCTTGCCACTCCGCAGCTTGTTCTCCTGAGAAGACTTAACTGCAAATCTTTAGCAATTGCTACTTGGGTAAGCACTCTACCAGACTCCTCAAGCTTAATGCAAGTCTTTATCAAAGAGGATCCCTACTTTGCCGGCACGCTATTGAAAGCTAATCTCAATAGAGCTATGCTGTTACTCGGTTGAGTGGTGGAGTTGTATCCATCAGTCTTCCTCTCTTGCCTTGGATGCATCGGGGATCCCACGCCCGCGGAATTAGCCATCCTGGGTCTGGCAGGGATCCCTTTTCCAGGGCTAGCTGAGGTTCTTTCTAATGAGAGCAGTTCTAACTAATAGGGGCCTGGTTCCTTCCCAAGCGTGTCGATGTACGGGTAGAACAAGTTCGGGAGCCAGAAGCGGTTTAACCTTGAAAACGGCGACGCATAGCCCTTCACGTCGGCAGGACAGGCTTTTTAATAATTCTTTTAATTAACCTCAAGAGTTGCTTCAAAGAATATCCCCTCCGGAGCACCCAAAAGCCCGTGCCAGCCCGGGGATCTTTTGTATCGAGAGACACACAAACTCCCCCAACAATTCCATAGGATGACCGTAGAATGGCAGAGACAGCGTGAATTCATAGCTGTTTTTTTCGGCTTGCCCTCCCCGTTGCCCGAGCGTCTACTGGGTGTTCCTAGCCTATGGTTGAAAGGGGGACTGCTGGGCCAGACCAGGCTGGCAGCGTTTATGATGCGCTGACGCGGGCCGATCTGTGGAATCCCCAGGTCATGTACCGTGGGCGCCCGGTACAGGCTCGGGGACGGGCTGTGCTGCGCACCATGTTCGAGAGCGTCAGCGATGGGTTGTTTGTCCTTGAGTGTCTGCCCCCGGAGCCAGAAAGAGGCTCACCTCAACCGCGCTGTCGGTTTTTGGTGGGTAACCCGGCTTTTTGCAGGATGTTTTTTCTCTCCTCTCGACCTATCGAGGGAGAAGAGCTCCAGAGTTGTCTACCGCCTTCTCTGGCTGCGCAGATTCAACTGCACACCGAACACTGCCTCAGCCATGGCCGGCAAGTGAGCTTTGAGCTGAGCCTAACGGCCTCTGCCGCTCCCGACCCAGAGTCGACCCGTGTTCTAATCGTTACCCTTTCTCCAGTAGTTGAGGAGAACAAGCCAATCAGCCGAATTGTCGGCTCCTGTCAGGACATCACAGCACGCAAGCAAGTGGAGTGGCAGCTACAGCGCAGCCAAAAGCAACTGTTGGAGCACAACCGGGCTCTGATGGAGCTCACCCGGCACAAAGCCCTCAGCCAAGGAGACTTACAAGCTGCTCTGCAACAGATTTGTACTACAGCCGCCCATACCCTGGGGGTGGCACGGGTGGGGGTCTGGCTCTACACGTCGGAGCGCTCCAGCATTCGCTGCATCAATCAATTCGAGATCACCCCAGACAACCCCGAGGGATCCCATACTCAAGGGGCGGAGATCTGGGCCAAAGACTATCCCCGTTATTTTCAAGCCCTGGAGCAAGAGCGCACCATTGCTGCCGACCAAGTGGTGGCGGATCCCCGCACCGCCGAGTTCGGCAATTCCTACCTGACAGCAATGGGAGTGGTCTCGATGCTGGATGCCCCCATTCGACTGGAAGGACGGATGGTGGGAGTTCTCTGCCACGAGCACATTGGCTCCCCTCGCCACTGGACCTTAGAAGAGCAAAACTTCGCCGGATCCCTGGCGGATTTGGTGTCTCTGGCCCTCGAGATCTCGGAGCGCCGGCAAGTGGAAGAGGAGCTGCGCCAGGCTGAGGAGCGCTATCGCAATTTTTTCGAGAATGCGGTAGAGGGCATTTTTTTCACCGATGCGGCAGGTCGGTATCTCTCCGCCAACCCGATGCTGGCCCAGATCTGCGGCTACAGCTCCCCCGAAGAATTGATGCGCGAAGCGAAAGAGGCGGGCAAGCGGCAGCTCTATGTGGATCCCAGCCAGTGGGAGGAATTTGTGCGGCTATTGCAGGAGCAGGGATCCGTACGCGGCTTTGAGTACCGGCTGCGGCGGCGGGATGGCTCGATCATCTGGGTCCGAGAAAAGGCCCGTTTGGTTAAAGATAAAGCCGGAAACATCCTCGGCTATGAAGGCATCTGCGAAGACATCACCGCCCAAAAGCAGAGCTTAGCCTACATGGAGTTTCGCGCTCATCATGATGCCCTGACAGGTTTGGTGAACCGCGAATCCTTTCGGGAGCGGCTGCAGCAGGCCCTGCAGCAATACTACAGTGAATCTCTGGCCCTCTTCTTTGTGGATTTGGATCACTTCAAAGACATCAACGATACCTTCGGCCACGGTGTCGGCGATGCCCTGTTGCAGGGGGTAGCTGAACGGTTAACCAAGTGCGTTCGCCCTGGAGATATCGTCGCCCGCTGGGGAGGGGATGAGTTTACCCTGCTGCTGCCCCGAATTGGCAGCCCCACAGTGGCAGCGCGTCTGGCTCAGCGGATTGTCGATGCCTTTCAAACTCCCTTCTCCTGCGAGGGCCATTCCCTTTCCGTGACCTGCAGCATTGGCGTCGCCCTCTACCCCCAAGACGGCGTAGAAGTGTCCACCCTTTTGCACCATGCCGACTTGGCCCTCTACCAGGTCAAGGAAAATGGCCGCAGCGGCTTTCGACTCTATCGGCCAGTTTCAGGGATCCCGGCAGCAGTCCGCAACACTATCCTGTAAGCTGGTTGGGTCAGCTAGAAATCGCAGGAGCCCCGCACTGTACCCGTAGGGTCAGTGTCGGGAGGAATGCGGAAGTTATGATAGAACCATGACCCAAGTCCTGACCGTATCCTGCAAGCTCAAGGCGTCCCAGTCGCAAGCCGCCAAATTGGACGCGACTTTGGAGGCTTTTGGCCAAGCCTTGAATTGGGTCAACCAGAACACGCCGGAGAAGATCGTCAACGCGGTCAAGCTGCAATCCCTTTGCTACTACGAGATTCGAGCCCGGTTTGGCTTGTCCAGTAACTTGGCTCAGCAGGTCTGCAGGCGGCTGGCCGGCGCCCGTAAAGTTGCCCAACAGAAAAACCGCCCCGTCAAAGCGTTCAAGGGTGGCTTCGCTACCTACGACGCTCGTATCTTTTCGTTCCGCGAGAAAGACTGGACGGTGTCGCTGACCACGGTGGAGGGTCGGGAGCGCTTTGAGCTGGCGATTGGCCGCTACCAGAGAGAACGGCTGGCGGGCTCCAATCCCAAATCTGCCACTCTGGTCAAGCGTAAAGACGGCTCCTACTCTATTCAAATCTGTGTGGAAACGGAGCCATCCCCACCGCAACGCACGGGTAGAGTGCTGGGGGTGGACTTGGGAAGGACAGATATTGCCCATACGTCAGAGGGTGATAACTGGAATGGACAGCAGTTGAACCGAGTCCGAGACCACTACTCTCGATTGAGGGCGGCACTCCAACGCAAAGCCAGTAAGGGCACACGCAGTTCGCGGCGCAGATGCCGTCAACTGCTGCAACGGCTGTCTGGCAAGGAGAGGCGCTTTCAGGCGTGGGTCAATCATCGCATCTCCAAAGCTATTGTCTCTAGGGCAAAGACCACAAACAGCGCTATTGCCCTGGAAGACCTGACAGGGATCCGGAAAAGAGTCAATCAACAGCCGCGCAGCAAAGCCGAGCGGCGCAGGGCCAACAGTTGGGCGTTCTACCAACTACGTCAATTTCTGGAATACAAGGCGAGGGCTGCAGGGGTTTCTCTGGTTCTTGTGCCGCCTGCTTACACGTCGCAGACCTGTCACCGGTGCTTACACATCCACCCTGAGCAGGGCAAGTCCTACCGCAGTGGCAAGTCGTTCAAGTGTGGGCACTGTGGATGGGAAGGAGATGCGGATTTGAATGGTGCGAATGTGATTGCGCTTTTGGGGGCTGCTGTAAACCAGCCTAGAGGTTCGTGGTTGGCTTGCCAACTGCAGGGCTACCGAAAGCCCGCCCTGTACTGCGAAGCAGTCAGGGTCGGGTAGTTTACAGGCCCTTCTGGTTTGTGATTTGTGCATCCGGGTCGTAGCTATCGCCGTCTCATTCCCTTCATTCGGCCCCATCTGTGGATGTTGTTGCTGGGGCTGACCTGCACCCTTGGCTTTGTGCTAACCATGCCCGCCCTCGCCTACTTGATCGAGTGGGTGGCACGCTCCATTGGTGCCGGGGATCTGGGGCAATTGCGGATGCTGGCCTTGATTGGGGTGGTGTTTTTCTTGGTGCGCGGCGCTTTTCAGTATGGCCAAGACACCCTGATGGCGAGGGCCTCCTTGCAAATGGTTTTGGAATTGCGCCAACAGATTTATGCCCACCTGCAGGCACTGGATGTGGACTATTTTTCCGGCAGCCGCACCGGCGATCTGGTCTATCGCCTTACGGGGGATCTGGATCGGGTGGGAGAGGTGGTGCAACGATTTTTCCATCGCTTCATCCCCAGCGTGCTCACCATCTTGGCGGTGGTGGCCTACCTGTTCTATCTCAACGGCATTCTCACCTTGACCACCTTGCTGATCGCCCCCCTGATGGGAGCCTTGATCAGTTGGTTTGGGGATCGCCTTTTGTTTCGCTCCCGCCTCAACCAAGAGAAGATGTCGGATTTGGCCGCCCTCTTGACAGAGGTGTTTGCCGGGATCAGCCTCACTCGCGCCTTTGCGGCTGAGGACTACGAAATTCGCCGCTTCAGTGCCATTGCCGAAAGCAACCGCCTGGCCCGGTTTCAGACCGAACAGATGAGAGCCATCCAAGACCCGGTGGTGGGCTTCCTGTACGCCATGAGCGTGTTGGGGGTGTTTTGGGTGGGCGGCTGGCAAATTAGCCAGGGCAACCTGACCGGCAGCCAGTTTCTCGGCTTTATCGCCGGTGTTGCGATGTTGATCGACCCTATTGTTCATATCACCAACAACTACAGCGAGCTGAAACAGGGTGAGGCTTCGGTGGAGCGGATCTTCGAGCTGCTAAACACCC
Source organism: Thermostichus sp. MS-CIW-34 (assembly GCF_054060435.1). Classification (NCBI taxonomy): domain Bacteria; kingdom Bacillati; phylum Cyanobacteriota; class Cyanophyceae; order Thermostichales; family Thermostichaceae; genus Thermostichus; species Thermostichus sp. MS-CIW-34. The sequence continues at coordinate 41,586 of NZ_JBSSDE010000002.1, forward strand.
GCTCCCAGATCCGGGAGCTGCCCGGGGCCCGCCCCATGCCTCCCATTCAGGGTTGGGTGGAGTTCGACCAAGTTTCCTTTGCCTACAAACCGGATCAGCCGGTGCTCAAACAGATCAGCTTTCAGGTGTCTCCCGGCGAGATTGTGGCCCTGGTGGGATCCTCCGGCGCCGGCAAATCCACCCTGGTGAGCCTGATTCCCCGCTTTTACGATCCCCAGCAGGGCTGCATCCGCATCGACGGCATCGACATCCGCACCGTCACCCTCAAGAGCCTGCGCCGGCAGATCGGCATTGTGCCGCAGGAGATCACCCTGTTTTCGGGAACCATTGCCAGCAACATCGCCTACGGACAAGAGCATTTTGACCTGGAAGCGGTACGCCAGGCGGCCCAGGTGGCCAACATCGACACCTTTATCGAGAGCTTGCCCGATGGCTACGCCACCCGCGTGGGAGAACGCGGGGTCACCCTCTCCGGTGGACAACGGCAACGGCTGGCCATTGCCCGCGCCGTGCTCCTCAACCCCAAGATCTTGATCCTGGACGAGGCTACCTCTGCTTTGGACAACGAGTCGGAAGCGTTGGTGCAGGAAGCACTGCAACGGCTGATGCAACGCTGTACCGTTTTTGTGATTGCCCACCGCCTCTCGACAGTGCGCACCGCCCACCGCATTTTCGTCTTGGAGCAGGGGCAATTGCTGGAGCAGGGAAATCACCGAGAATTGCTGGGCAAAGGGGGTCGCTACGCCCAGTTTCACCTGCGCCAGTTTCATTGAACCCTTGGCCTCTGGATCTCCTGGATCTCCCATGCCTGCCGGAAGGGCCGGTAAAACTCCGGATCCGCAGGCGCTCCCCCCGGGATCCCGCAGATGGCCGCCGCAAATTGCACGGCTCGTTGCACCAGAATCGCCTCCGGCCATCCCCGCAACAGCCCCAGGATGGCCACGGCGCTAAATGCATCTCCCGCCCCCACTGTATCCACCAGCTGAGGCGCGGGCACTGGGTCGGCCCGATGGATCTGAGTAGGGGTGATCAGCAGCGCGCCTGCCGCTCCCAAGGTCAGAAATAGACCTTTCAGGTTCAGATGAGCCTGGAGGATCTGTCCTTGCTCCAGCAGGTCTCCAGGAGGGATCCCTTCCAGTTGGGCCACTTGCTCCAGCTCTGCCTGGTTCAGCTTCAGCCAAGTGCAGGTGCGCAGCATCTCCTGGATGGCGTCTGGATGCCACCAGGGATCCCGCAGGTTGAGATCCAGAAACACGGGACAGCCCAAAGCGGGGATCCCCTCTTGAAAGTGGCGATGGGCTGCCTCCCGGCGGGCTGCCAAGCTGCCCCGGTAGAGCAGGCTGGGCTGGAGAGCTTGCAGAGCCCCGATATCCAACTGGATGTAGTCGTAGGCTTGGTCGGGCAAGATGGCGAAGGTGGGGATCCCTTGCTCATCCAGGGTTACTTGAACCTTGCCGGTGGGGTGAACAGAATCCTGCTGCAGACCCTCCAGGCGCAGCCCCTGCCGTCGCAAGGCCCCCAGCAGCTCTCTGGCGGCCTCGTCCTGGCCAACACGGCTGAGCAAGAGGGGATCGGATCCCAGCCCCTTGAGGTTCCAAGCCACATTCAAAGCTGCTCCGCCCAGCACAATCTCTGTGGGGAAGCAGTCGAAAAGCACCTCCCCCAAGATGAGCGGCAAACCCAGGGGCACATGAGAGGGATCCATCTTGAGCACTCAGCTAGAAATCGCAGGAGCCCCGTGCTGTACCGGTAGGATCAGTGTCGAGAGGAAAGTCCGCCTCCATGGTTATAATTGTACTGCGGACACCAGAAACGGTTGTTTAAGGCACTGGTAACGGTCGATTGGGGGTGCTGTAAACCACCCCAGAGGCTCGTGGTTGGCTTGCCAACTGCAGGGCTACTAAAAGCCCGCTCTGTACTGCTTTAGCGGTCGGAGTCGGGTAGTTTACGAAGCAGCCGTTGACGTCCGCGGTGCGGAGCCCAATCCCTGGAGCTCCAGGATCTGCTGATAGGTGTTGCTGCGGAACCAACGCTCGATTTCTCTGGCCCGTAGCACCGGCAGCGGATGGGTGCGCCCCACCGTTTGCATCTGCTTCAGCTCCATCTGCCACAGATCCCCGTCCAGCTCGTCGTAAGTACGGGCCTGCTCCAAAAAGGCGTCCACGTTCAGCTTGGAGGCCAATTGCGGGGATCCCCCACACAATTTCATCAACACCGAGATCACCGTCTTGGCATCTTGGGCTACCAACAGCGCCGCCCGGTCACAGGTAAACTCGGCACACCGCAGCCAGTGCATCAGTTGATCCTGCAACGCCTGATAAAACAACCCCCCGAAGGGGAGCAAGCTGGTGGAGAGCATGAGAATGTTGGCCATCGTCAAGTAGACCCCGTGATTGCACTTCAAGTGGCCCAACTCATGAGCGATCACGGCCTGAATTTCCGGCGGCTCCAACAGATCCAGCAGAGAGCTGTGCAAGACAATGAAGGGCTTTTTCCCCTGCATGGCAAAGGTGTAAGCATTGGGCGTGGGGTTCTGCCGCACGTAGAGCTGGGGCACCTCCAGATCCAAGATGCGACAGGCCTGCACCAAAAGCTGATGAATTTCCGGCAACTGATGCTCGTTAATTTGGATACTAGAAGCAATGTTGTCCAGATAAAATATCTGTCCTGCCGTTGAGCCAAGCCAATTTTGAATCAGCAGGCCCAGCCCCGGCACTTGCTGCAGAGAGCGGGTGGCTTGCAGATCCACGGGATGACGAAATTGGTCGGCCCGCAGGCCCAACAGAATGCGAGGTTCTCGTTGAATGGACGACATAGACAATAGACAACAGAGGGAGAAAGGACTTCGGTTACAACTCGTAGGGCACAAACTGGCGGTGGCGATTCAACAAAAATAGCCGCTCCGGCGGCGGATCCGGCAGGGTCGGCTTGTCAGTAAAATCAAACGGGTTTTCTCCAGAGGGGATCTCCCAATAGACCACATGATCTTGAATGCGAGTGCCATCGGTAACAAAGCGCCCAGTATCGGCGGCAGCACGCTCAGCGCGGCGATAGAGTCGCCCTTGCCAGGTCAAGTGCGGGGGCAGCCCCAATCCCAAAAACAGTTGCTGCCGACTGGATTCCTGGTTGAACACCGTTTGCAGGCGATCCGCCCAGATCCTTGCCAGATCTGCCGGTTGGGGAGCAGCATGAGCCTCTGCATCGGCTGGAGTTACCTCCAACAGCAGTTGCTGGTTCAAAAGAATCCGAGCGGCTTGAGCTGGGGGATCCCCGCTGCCGGTCGTCGAGGGATTGGGACTGGGGATATCCAGACTGACCTGCACCTGAGGGCTGCTGGCCTGTAGCAAAATCTCTTCCAACCGTTGCTTCAGCAGACGGAGGCGAGCGGGGGCATCGGGGGTGCGCAGGGTCAAAACCAGCTCACTCCCCACCCGAAACTCGCTTTCTGCCCAGGTTGCCTCGCTCCGCCAACTCCCCATCAGCCCACCCACGAGCAGGATCCCTGCCCACCTCGCCATCCTTGCCGGCCCCCTTACCGGGGGTGAAGCGCTCCTCTGTGGCCTTGACAAGTTCACTAACCTCGCCTCTCCCCTGCAGGACTCCTTGATCTTAGCCGCTACCCTGGATACATCTCTTCTCTTGACCCTATGCCGTTCGCGAGCTAGGCCCCTCTGTCGTTGTTCTAAGGTCATTATGCGGATCCCGACTTCCACCTATCGCATTCAGTTTCATACTGGGTTTGACTTCGACGCAGCACGACAGATTGTTCCCTACCTGAAGTTGCTGGGCATCAGTGACTTGTATGCCTCTCCCATCTTCCAAGCCCGCAAAGGCAGCACCCACGGCTACGACGTGGTGGATCCCAGGCAAATTAATCAGGAATTGGGGGGAAGCGAAAAGTTTGAGCTCTTGTGGGAAGCCCTCAATCAGCAGGGAATAGGCTGGATCCAGGACATTGTGCCCAATCACATGGCCTACGATGGCCAAAACCAGATGCTCATGGACGTTCTGGAGAGCGGCCCCAACTCAGATTTTGTTGACTACTTTGATGTGAATTGGAATCACTCTTACCTGGGGATCAAAGGCAGAATCTTAGCCCCTTTCTTGGGAGATTTCTACGACAAATGTTTGGAGTCGGGTCAAATCCAGCTTCGTTATGATGCCGATGGCCTAAGTATTAACTACTACAACTTGAGGTTCCCCCTCAATATTGACACCTATGCGGATGTTTTTACCTACAACCTGAGCAAACTGCGGCGAAAATTGGGACGCAGCCACCCTGACTACGTCAAGTTGCTCGGGATCCTCTTCAGCCTGAAATTCATTCCCAGCAAGGAAGATCTCCTAGAGCGCACCGATCAAATTAGCTTTGCCAAGCATTCATTGTGGGAACTCTACACGTCTAGCCAACCTATCCAGAGCTTTTTTGACGAGAACATTGCCATCTTTAACGGCAAGCCAGGGGATCCGTCAAGCTTTGACCTGCTGGATAGTCTTCTGGCGCGGCAAAATTTTCGCCTTTCCTTCTGGAAGGTGGGTGCTGAGGAGATCAATTATCGTCGTTTCTTTACCATTAACGAGCTGATCTCACTGCGGGTGGAAGATCGCGAGGTGTTTCGCAAAACCCATCAGCTTATCTTTAAGCTTGCAGAACAGGGGCGTTTTAGTGGTTTGCGCATCGATCATATCGATGGGTTGTTCAATCCCGAAGAGTATCTCCATCGCCTGCGGGAACGCTGCCCAAATCTCTACATCGTAGTAGAAAAAATACTAGAGGCTAATGAAAGTCTGCCCCAAAGCTGGCCGGTTCAGGGCACAACGGGCTATGATTTTTTGGCTAAGCTCAACGGCATCTTTTGTCAAGAAGAAAATGCAGAGGCTTTTGACTCTCTCTATCAAAATTTCACAAATCTACGGCATTCCCCAGAGCAGGTTATCGAAGATAAAAAACGCCTGATCATCGAGCGCAACCTGTCAGGAGATATGGATAACCTTGCTTTTTTGCTCAAACAGATCACCAGCCACCATCGCTATGCCAATGACTTTACCCTCTACAGTTTACGTCGAGCTTTGGTAGAAGTTTTGGTGTGCTTTCCGGTCTACCGCGTCTATATCCACGAAGGGATCCTCAGTCCAGAAGGTCAACAGGTGGTTCGTCAAGCTGTGGAGAAGGCCAAGGAGAACCTGCCCGTTTTGGTGAATGAGCTGAATTTTATTCAGCGCTTTCTCTGCCTGGAGTCTCTGGACAATTTATCAGACCAGGAGAAAAATGAGCAGATCTATTTTGCCATGCGCTTGCAGCAGTTGGCCGGCCCTCTCATGGCCAAAGGGGTAGAAGATACTGCTTTTTATGTGTACAACCGCCTTTTATCTCTCAATGAAGTCGGTGGGGATCCCTGTCGCTTTGGCCTTTCGGTGCAAGAGTTTCACCGCTTTAATCAAGAGCGGTCAGCTCGGTGGCCTCTGTCCATGAATGCTTCTGCCACCCACGACACCAAGCGTGGCGAAGATGTGCGGGCCCGGCTGAATGTGCTTTCTGAAATCCCCGCCGAGTGGGAAAAGCACATCAATCTTTGGCATGAGCTGAACCTCGGCTACAAAGTCCGCAGCAAACAAGCTAAGCGCTCGGAACTGCCGGATCGCAATGACGAGTATTTGCTCTACCAGACATTGCTCGGCTCTTATCCCTTCCAACCGGAAGAGGTGTCCCAGTTCGTACAGCGGGTCAAAGACTATGCCATCAAAGCAGTGCGGGAAGCTAAGGTCCACACCGCTTGGCTTCGCCCCGATACCGAGTACGAAGAAGCCACTACCGCCTTTATCGAACGGATCCTTCAAGGTCCTAACCCCTTTTTGGAGTCCTTTTTGCCTTTCCAACGGAAAGTTGCTCACTTTGGCATTTTTAATTCCCTCTCGCAGACGCTGATCAAGCTCACCAGCCCTGGGATCCCGGATATTTACCAAGGCACGGAACTGTGGGATTTGAGCATGGTGGATCCCGACAATCGTCGGCCTGTGGATTTTTCCCGTCGCCTCGCCTATTTGGAAGAAATTCAGCGGCGGGTTAAACAGGATCCTCTCCAACTCATCGCGGATTTGCTCCTGCACCGCAGCGACGGACGCATTAAGCTGTTTCTGATTTACCACGTGCTCAAGGCCCGCCAGGAACAGCCCCAATTGTTTCTCGAGGGCAGCTACATTCCTCTGCAAATCAGCGGATCCCATGCTGACCATGTTGTGGCTTTTGCCCGTCAGCACAGTAAGCAGGTATTGCTCACGGTAGTGCCGCGTTTCCTGACAAAGTTGATCGACGAAACCCAAGATCCTCTGGGAGAATCCGTTTGGGCAGATACCGAAATTCATCTGCCGCGCTGGAAGCGGCTGGACTGGGTGAATGGGCTAACCCAGGAAAGGATCCCTGCCGGCGAAACCTTGCCGGTGGGCGTTGTCTTGAAATCCTTCCCGGTGGCCCTGCTGTGGGGACAATCCCGCTAGCGGCCTAGGCGGGAGCTAGGGCCTGAAAGTTGACGATGCGGGCAAACTCTTGGGGGTCTAGGCTGGCCCCTCCCACCAACACGCCGTCGATCTCAGGCTGGGCCATCAGCTCATCGATGTTGCCGGCCTTCACCGAGCCGCCATACAAAATGGGCAGTTGGGCATTGCCCAGGTGTTGCCGGATCAAGCCGATGACCCGGTTGGCCTCTTGAGCTGCACAAGTCTGGCCGGTGCCGATGGCCCAAATTGGCTCATAGGCAATCACCAAGTTCTCCAGATCGATCCCTTGCAAGGCGCGATCCAACTGCCCCACAATCCAAGACTCGGTCAAGCCTTGCTCCCGCTGCTGCTGGCTTTCTCCCACACAGAGGATGGGGGTAAGGCCGTGCCGCTGGGCGGCTGCCAGACGCCGATTGACGGTTTCGTCCGTCTCGCCGAAGTACTGCCGCCGTTCGCTGTGGCCGACGATGACATAGCGCACCCCCAATTCCGCCAGCATGGGGCCGGAAATTTCCCCGGTAAAAGCTCCCTGATCCTCCCAATGTAGGTTTTGTGCTCCCACGGCTATGTCGGATCCGCGGCTTTGCTCTGCCACCACCGCCAGGTCTGTAAAGGGCACACATAGGATGATCTGCCGCTGGGATGCTGACCCTGACGGCGATGACCGTAAAGCCAGGCCCAACTCTCGCAGAAACTCGCGAGCCTCAGCCTGAGTCTTGTGCATTTTCCAGTTGCCGGCAATGAGGATGGGGCGCAAGATGAGATCCTCCCTTAAAGACAGCAGAAGGAAGGGATCCCGCAAGCAGAAAGCCCAATAAAACAGCAGGGATCCCAGCTTTGTTTTTTCGTATGACACAGTTTACCAGCAAGCGATCCCAGAAATACGGCGACGGGATCCCTTCTCCGAGCGCCGGTTAACCCTTCAGCCAGCATGCAGACGGGACAGGCCAAGACCCAACAGGGAAGGCAGCTTCCTACAGCCCAACGATCTGGGTGTTTTCAAAAGTAGCCAGGATTTCATCCAGATCCTTGTTTTGCACCGAGTAGGTAGCAGTGGCATCGTTGCCAAACTGAATCTCGTCCCCGTCCTCCAGATCCCGAAATTCCACCCGTTGCCCACGCACGTAAAGGCCGTTGGTGCTGGGGGTGCCCTGAATGTCTCCGTCGATGATTTGGTAAGTGAACCCATCGGGAGAAGAGGGGGATTCTGTTTTGACCAAAATGGCGTGGTAGCGAGAGGCGTACTGGGAGTCGATGCGAATGCTGTTGCGTGGATCCCGGCCTAAGGAGTAGAGCTCAGCCGTCAACCAGTAGGCTTTTGGCCCATGACGATCCTTGACGATGAGCACGTGATTGAGGGCTGGTCGGCGAGGGGGCGTGGTCATGAAAGGCACCCGCTTGCACAACACTGAGGGCAGGATAGCCAAAACATAACATAGGATCCCCCTGGTGGATCCCTGTGTCCACCAGATCAGCCTCTCCAAGAGCAGCGGAATCTGCCCATCACTCTGAGCTGGCGCGGGATCCCCCTGAGCAACAAGAAAGGGTCTGAGTAGATTTTTGTAACAATTCCTCTCATAATAGGATCGACGATGCGGATGGCTCCCTGACCATGAATGGCTCGCAACCGGATCCCGGTGTTCAACCCCGTTCTCCCAAGACACCGAGGCTCATTGAGTTGCCAGAAGATGAAACCGATGCGCAGCTCAGCGATCCCCTGCGGATGCAGCGCTACGAATGTCGTTCTTGTGGCTATGTTTACGAACCGGCCAAGGGGGATCAGCTCAATCGGATCCCGGCGGGCGTACCGTTTGAGGAATTGCCAGCCGATTGGAAATGTCCGGTGTGCCGAGCCGGTAAGCGCTCGTTCCAAGCAGTGGGCGCCAAGGGCAAGCCTTCCGGTTTTCAAGAGAACTTGCGCTACGGCCTGGGGGTGAACGTGATGACCCCTGCTCAAAAGAACCTGCTGATCTTCTTGGGACTGGCGCTGGGATTTTTATTTTTGATGAGTTTCTATTTCGTCGAGTGAGGGTCAAGATGTTCAAACCCCTGAGGCTGGTGCTGCTGATTGCTGTCTCGGTGCTGCTGATGGCGGCGGGGATGCCCAACATGCGGGTGGTCCCCTGGCAGCAGGTGGAAGTGCCCACCCAGAACATTCTGCTGGACATTGCCTTCACCGGCACCACCCCTTCCCATGGCTGGTTGGTGGGAGACAAGGCGACGCTGCTGGAATCCCGCGATGGGGGTCTGCACTGGCAGGTGCGGGAGCTGCCGGGTCTGGAGCCGGAAGCCTACCTGGCCTCCATTAGCTTTGCTGGGGCAGAAGGCTGGGTGGCCGGGCAGCCGAAGATCCTCCTCCACACCCTAAACGAGGGATCCGACTGGACTTCCATCCGCCTCAACAACCAACTGCCAGGGGAGCCGCTCTTGATCCAGGCTCTGGGCCCTGGCGCCGCCGAAATGGTGACCAATGTGGGGGCCATCTACCGCACCGAAGATGGCGGTCAGACCTGGCATGCCCAAGTGGATGAGCCGATTGGGGCCATCAAAAACATTGCCCGCGGCCCTGAAGGCGAATATCTGGCGGTGTCGTCGCGGGGCAGCTTCTACTTTCTGTACACTCCTGAAAGTCGCACCTGGAAGCCCTACCCGCGGGAAAGCTCCCGCCGCATTCAAAACATGGGCTTTGGCCCCCACGGCAGCGCTTGGAAATTGAACCAAGGGGCGGAGATCGCCTTTACCGATGACTTCACCTCCGGCCAGTGGTCGTCGCCGCTGCGTCCAGGGCGGGCCCTCAGCTTTGGCTACCTCAATGCCGCCTACCAGAACGACCACGACCTGTGGGTGGTGGGGGGTGGCGCTACCCTGATCCACAGCCCTGATGGTGGCAAAACCTGGGAACAGGCCAAGAAACTCAGCAACATCCCCGCCAACTTCTACAGCATTGAGTTTTTCGGCCCCCAGCAGGGGTTTATTCTGGGGCAACGGGGCACCCTCTTGCGCTATGTCAGCTCCAACAACTCCTGAAGATCTAGATCAGATCTTAGGGATCCCTAATCGGCACACGGGTGGATATACGCGCCAAGGATCCAGCTTCACGCCCGCGGCTGCTGGTTGCTGCCAGTGGCACTGGTGGCCACATTTTTCCGGCTTTGGCTATTGCCGAGCAGTTGCCTGACTGGCAGATCGAATGGCTGGGGGTGCCGGATCGGATGGAAGGGAAGCTGGTGCGGGAGCGCTATCCCTTGCACCGGGTCGTCATGTCGGGCTGGCAGGGATCCCCTCTCCATAGGCTGCAGGCCTTGGCCCAACTGGCCCGCGCCACCCTGCAAGTGCGCCGACTCCTTATGTCGGGACGGTTTGATATTGTCCTGACCACCGGTGGGTACATTGCCGCTCCGGCCATTTTGGCCGCCCGCTCGCTGGGGGTACCGGTGTTGCTGCACGAGTCCAATCGGATCCCGGGCAAAGTGACCCGTTGGCTGGGGAGATTTTGTCAGGTGGTGGCGCTGGGCATGGCGGAGACGGCAGAGCATTTGCCAGGGGTGGCTGCCCAAGTGGTGGGTACGCCAGTGCGGGCCGAGTTCTACACGCCCCAGCCTTTCCCTGCCGACCTCCCCATTCCCGACGGGGATCCCCTCATTGTGGTCATGGGGGGCAGCCAAGGGGCGCGGGGCCTCAACCGCATGGTGGCCACCTGTGCCCCAGCTTGGTTGGAGGCGGGGGCCTGGATTGTGCATTTGACCGGCGGCAGCGAAGCTCAAGATCCGGAAGCCAGGATCCCCAGCCATCCCCGCTACCGGCCCTTTCCTTTCCGTCGAGATGTAGCTGCCTTGTTGCAGCGGGCCAACTTTGCCATTAGCCGCGCCGGGGCCATGAGCCTGGCGGAGTTGCTGACCACCGCCACCCCAGCCATTTTGATCCCCTATCCCTTTGCCGCTGAGGATCATCAGTATCAGAATGCTCTGGCCTTTGTGGGGCGCGGTGGGGGGGTGGTCATGCGAGAATCCGAAGAGAATCTGGACTTGCTGCGGCAAACGGTGTTGACCTGGTTGGCCCAGCCGCAGGTGGTTGCCCAAATGGCCGCTCGCTTGCAGGCCGCAGCTCCTCCCAATGCCAGCAAGGTTCTTGCCCGCCTGTTGCAGGAGATCCGCCAGAGTTCTGCCCGTTAAGCCGTGGTACAGCCAAGATTGGACAGCCTTTCCCAACGCCCGCCTGTGCCCGCCAAAGCGGCGGAGTCCCCAACCCTGCTGGCGGAACTCCCGCCCGCTGACAGGATGGAATCGCTGTTGATGCGGCTAGAGCAGTGCTTCGGGATCCCCCAGCGGGCTCCCGATGGCCTTTCCCCCCGCCCGGATCTCCTGGACGAGTTGGTGGGCACGATCCTTTCCCAGAACACCACTGACACCAACAGCAGCCGTGCCTTCCGCGCCCTCAAAGCCACCTTTCCCTCTTGGGAAGCGGTCTTGGCCGCCGACCCGGCAGATCTGGCCCAGGTGATCCGCTCCGGCGGCTTAGCCCACCTCAAGGCAGCCCGCATTCAGGAGATCCTGGCCGCCATTCAAGAACGACAGGGATCCCTGAGTCTGGACTTTCTAAGAGAGCTAGACGACGCCGGCGCCCTCGACTTTCTGCTCTCGTTAAAAGGGGTGGGGCTGAAGACCGCCACCTGTGTGTTGTTGTTCGGCCTGGGTCGGGATCTCTGCCCGGTGGATACCCACGTGCATCGAGTGGCCAACCGTCTGGGCTTGGTGCGGGCCAAACATCCCGACGACACTTTTGCTCAGCTTTCCCCTCAGATCCCCAGAGGCAAAGCCTATTCCCTGCACGTCAACTTTGTCCGGCTGGGCAAGCGCATTTGCAAGGCCCGTATGCCCGAATGTGGCCGCTGCCCGCTGCGTCCCACCTGCCCCTCTGGGCGGCAGCGTTGATCCCGACAGCAGGGCTCTATTCTGCGGGCGCAGTAGAAGCATCTGGGATCCCCTCTTGTCCGTTCCTGCCGGCGTCTCTCTCTGCTGGGGGAACTTCCAACTCCAGGGCTTGCCGCACCGATTGAATCTCTTGGGAGAGCAGCACCCGCTCTCGATCCAACAGGCCGACGATCTGCTCCGGGTCTTCCCGCGAGACCACTGGCAATTGGCGCAAATCGTATTCGTACATCGGCTCGGCTGCCACCGCTACCGCCTCATCGGGGAAGGTGGTGAGAACCGGAGATTGGCTGACCTCCTGTACGGTTAGCTCCGCCAACTCCGCCGCCTCCTTATGGGCCAAGGCCCGCTCCAGATCTTCCAGGGTGAGAATGCCCCGCAGCCGCTCCTGTCCGTCCACCACCAACGCGCTATGGCACTTTTGCTGCAGCAAACTCTCCAGAGCTTCTCGCAGCGGTGTGTCTTGCCGAAGCAAAAGAGATGGGGGCACCATCACCTCTTGCACCGTCAGCTCTCTAGGCTCCTGCCCAAGGACTCCGTCAAGCGTTGCGTGGCGATAGCGACGGGCGGAAGGGTAGATGGCCGGCGAATGCAACTGCTCCGTCAGCCAGATGCTCAAACCCACTGCCGCCATCACCGGCAGCGCAATGTGATAGTCCCGCGTCATCTCAAACAGCAGCAAGATGGCCGTTAGCGGAGCCCGCACGCTGGCCGCCAACACCGCCGCCATGCCCACCATGGCGTAGGCAGCAGGGGGAGACAAGGCAATCAAGGGCAAAGCTTGAGATAGCACCTGACCGTAGCCTGCCCCCAGCACTGCCCCCATGAACAAAGCCGGGGCAAAGGTTCCCCCCACAAAGCCGCTGCCCAGGCTCAAAGCGCTCAGCAACAGCTTGCCCAATAGGAGCAGGCCCAGATGGCCAAGAGAAAAGGGAACGGCCTGCAGAATCGACTCAATGGTTTCATAGCCCACCCCCAACGCCAATGGGATCCCCAAGCCCGCGCAGCCCAGGATCCCGCCCCCCAAAATGGGCTTGCTCCAAGCCGGCCAAGCCGCCAGGGGGCCACTGTTGAACAGGTGCTTGCCCCACTCCAGGGTGTAGCTGAAGGCCATAGAAACCAGGCTGGCCAAAAAGCCCAAGCCGAGATACAGAGGTACCTCCAGCAAGCTGTGGATCTCGTAGTCCGGCAAGACAAAAGCCGGCTGGGTGATGGTGGGCAAAAGAAAAGCGGGTTGTGCCCCCAACCCCACCTGGGCGATCAAGGCGGAGACCACCGCCGCCAACACCACCACACTGACAGCAGAAGTGGTGAAGGTGCGGGCCAAAGCCAGCTCCAGCGCCAAAAACACCCCGGCAATGGGCGCGTTAAACCCTGCCGCCAGGCCAGCCGCTGCTCCGGCAGCCATCAACAGTTGCACCCGCTCCCGCGAGAGGCGTAGGTTTTGCCCCAGCAGGGATCCCAGCAAAGCGCCACTTTCCACACTGGGGGCCTCAGGGCCAAGGGAAGCTCCCGCGCCCAACGAGATGGCAGCCGCCAAGAGCTTGAGCGGGATCCACCAGGGCTGAAGTGCCAAAGGACGAGCAGGACTCACCAAGCTGGAGAGGCTCAAGTTGGGAAAGGGCACAACTGCCCCCAAAGCGCCGATCAGCAGGCCCCCCAACACCGGCGCCAAAGCCAGCGGCCAGGATCCCAGCAGCCACAGGCCATAGTGTTCTGCAGCCCTGCCGAGGCCATCCACGAGGGTGTCCTGCAGCAGATAGCGCCACCAGCCAATCAAGTAGCGAAATCCAACCACCAACAGCCCCGTGGCCAACCCCACTGCCGCCGCCAGCAGCAGCAGCAGGTTCTCGGAGGAGAGGCGCAGGCGGAGAGCGGGGGCGCTGTTCATGATCGGCTCAGGGGCTTTGGGAAGGCAGGGTCAAGATCTCTACACCGGTTTCGGTAACGGCGACCGTATGTTCAAATTGGGCCGAGAGCTTGCCATCCAAAGTGACCGCCGTCCACCCGTCGGAGAGCACCTTCACCTCCCAGGTGCCCTCGTTGATCATCGGCTCGATGGTGAACACCATGCCGGGGCGGAGTTTCTCCCCTTTTCCCCGTTCGCCGTAGTGGGGGATCTGGGGAGCAGTGTGGAATTGCCGTCCCACCCCATGCCCGACAAAATCGCGCACCACGCTGTAGCCCTGGGCCTCGGCATATTCTTGGATGGCAGCGCCAATGTCGCCGACTCTCCCCCCCGGCTTGACGGCAGCAATGCCCCGCCGCAGACATTCTTCGGTCACCTCCACCAAGCGCCGCGCCCGCTCAGAAGGCTGTCCGACAAAGAAGGTTTTGGACGTATCGCCGTGGTAGCCATCCAAAACCGGGGTGACATCGATGTTGATGATGTCGCCTTCTCGCAGGATCTGCTTGGGGCTGGGAATGCCGTGGCAGACCACGTGGTTGACGCTGGTGCAGATGGACTTGGGAAAGCCATGGTAGCCCAAAGGGGCGCTTCTGGCCCCATGCGCCCGCGTCCATCGCTCGGCCTCGTCGTTGAGCTCTTGGGTGGTGACCCCTGGCTGCACCATCGGCTCCAAGTGCTTGAGCAGATCTGCCGCCAGGCGACAAGCCCGCCGCATTTTCTCCAGTTCCCGCGAAGAGAGCAACACAATGGGCTGAGGGGCTTGCGTGAGCGTCTGCAAAGCGGATCCCAACTGCTCCCCCCATCGCTGGGAGCGACGGCTGAGGTCTGTCAACAACGCTCGCATGTCTTCCATCATGAGACCTTATCTGTGAAAAGCTCTGTGAAAACGGATGGATCTCTGCACCTGCAGACTGTCCAGGATTGGGTTCTCAGTTGGGATTCTGAATCGCCTTGCGCCCATTCACAGACCCCTGCCGGCCATTTTCTGCCGCCGACGAATCCGCTGCACCAACCACAGCCCCAGAAAATAGCTGACGAGGGATCCCCAAAAACCGACAAACGCACAGCCGACAAACAGCGTGCCCGACATCTCCAAGCCCCACTGCATCCAGTTTTGCCAGGTGGCCGCCACCAGCTCTGTGGTGGGAAGGACAGTTCGGGATCCCAGTAGCCATTCTCCCACCTGGTAGTTGAATGCATAGATGGGCACATAGGTGAAGGGGTTACTCACCCAGGTCCCTGCCACCGCCGCCAGCTTGTTGCCCCGAAACGGAACAGCCAACACCAGAGCGGCCAACGTTTGAAAGCCGAAGATGGGGAAACAGCCGGCAAAAACCCCTACCGCCAAGCCACGGGCAATTTCTTTTGGCGACGATTGCAGCCGCAACAGGCGCAGATAAAGATAGCGCAGCCAACGCTTCCAGGAAGGATCCCGGCGGGCTAGGGTCGGCCCTGGTTGAGATCCAGAGTAGGATCTGGAATAAAGCTTAAGGGATCCCGGCGAAGGCCAGGAGAAAGAGGGCAGCCTCAACCAAAAGAGGGGGCTCATGGTGGCAAGGGGGCAACTGAGAGAAGGTGTTAAGTCCTGTAAATCCAGTGTATCTTTCCTGCCCTTGGCGACAAAGGGCTATCGGCAAATCTGGGCCGGCAGCAACGGGGTGACGCCGGGGGATCGGTTTACGGAGTGGTCACCTGAGCTTGTCCACCAAGGCCAGCACGAAGTTAAGACCCAAGTAGGAAACCAGCACCACCAAGAATAGGAACAGGGCAATGTTCAGCCCGGATCGCAGGGCAGAGGGCAGGGATCCCGATTTCATTTTGGGATCAGGCTTTTCGGGGGGAGTTGTCATCTGGAGTTCTGGGGAAGACTGTGAATCTAGGATCCCATCTTGGCTGTGCAGGTGTACCCATCGGCTTACTTTCCGAAGATTGAAGGCCTGATACATTTACGCTGAACACTGCTGAACATCACTGTTCAACTATGCAGCGATAGCATTCTGTTTGTTTCCAAACAGAATGGCGGTATCCCGCAAAGCTTTGAGTAGAATACCCAAAGCGCAGTTTCCGTGTCGTCTTACTACCAATTTTCTGCTTTGCTTTGGCTACCATGTTGGCAGACTCGAAAGTAAACAGAAAGATCAACTGGTAGTAATCCGTACTGAACATATTATACATTATTTTCAGTATAGTTGAGCTTATTATTGACTAGAGTCATGCTCTTCTCTGAACACGGAGCAAGCCCAGTTCCTGGCCCCCGGCTAATGGGAGCGACTTGGATCGAGAATACCTGGCTGAAGAGATCGCATCTCAGAGAAGACAACGGCACCGGGAACCATCTGAATCGCTCACCTGTTGAAGATGATGAGTTTTTCCCAGATGGACAATGGGAGTGGATCCGCTGTCTGCAAACTGAGTTATCCTGCCGCCAGAATTGCCTCCAACAAGGGATCCGCCCCAAAACGCACCACATCCGTACAGGGCCGTCCGGTCTCGGCTTCCACCCGGCGGATCTGCTCTAGGGCTGCTTCTTCCTCCCAGCCGAAGGTATTGAGGGCAACCCCCACCACGGGCGCGGGGGCAAAAGCCCCGGCAGCTGCCGCCACCTGTTCATACAGCTCAATCACCTTGGGTAAGGGCGGGATGGGCACGTAGTCTATCCCCTTGATGTGGGTCTGGCCGGCGCGGTGTACCAGGATAAGGTGGGTGGGCTGGGATCCACGCAACAGAGGCAAGGTGGCCGTAGAGGCGGGGTTGAGCAGGGATCCCTGACCTTCCAGGTGCAGAATGTCGTGGTCAGAGCCATAGCGTAAGATCAGTTGCTCCACCGCCCCACTGGCATAGTCCACTCGCACCGCATCCAAAGGGATCCCCTCGCCGCCGATCAGGATCCCAGTTTGCCCGGTGGCCAAAAAGCGGGAGCGCAGGCCCCGTCTCAGGCTGGCCCGGTGCAGCTCTAGGCTGGTGGACATTTTGCCCACGCTCATGTCGGTGCCCACCGTCAACACCCGTTTACAGGGCAAGGTGCGGGCCAGGGCTTTCCCCACCGACAGGTTGGGGGGCTCGCGGCGAATATCCCAGATCCAGGCCCCCGGCTGCAACCACTGCCGAAACTGGGGATCCTCGGCCAAAGGCGTGTGCAGCCCATTCACCAGAGATAGGCCAGCTCGCAGGGCCAGGCCCAACTCCTCCCGCCAGGCTGGCGGCAACTGCCCCCCTGAAGGGGCAATCCCAATCACCAGAACTTCAGGCCGGTGGGCCAGCGCCTCCTCCACCGAGGCCACGATGGGAATGTCTTTGGCAATTCCGGTCAGATGGGCCAGGGATCCCCCCGCCTGCTCCCGGTCGATCACCGCCACCACCGGGAAAGAGCCGTAGCGCAGCAGCCCCAGCCCCGTTTTCCCATGCTCCCCCAGCAACCCCCCGTGGAGCAGGATGGCCACGCGACTTTCGCTGGACAGGGATTCCGGCCTTCCCATTATTCCTCCCGCAGCTCTACCCCCAAACCCGGTCGGTCGGTGGGGAGCAGGCAGCCGTCCTGCAGGATGGCCCCGGCAAAGGGATCGTCGATGAGGTTGAGGTGGCTATCCAAGTCCAGGTAATCCACCAGGGGAGCCAAGTGGGCTGCCGCTGTATTCCCCAGAGCTGTGTTGCTGTAGCAGCCCAACATCACCTGCAGGCCGTGGGCTTTGGCGGTGTGGATCATGCGCCAGGCTTCGCTGAGGCCTCCGCACTTCATCAGCTTAATGTTGATCCCGTGGACGCGATCCACCAGAGGGGGGATATCGCGGCTGTCCATACAGCTCTCATCCACAAAAATGGGCAGCTTCGACTCGTGCCAGAGGGTGATCAGCTTCGCTTCCTGCCCCCTCTCCAAAGGCTGCTCCAGGTAGCTCACCCCTTGCCCCGCCAGCCAGTTGCTCATGCTCAGGGTTTGCTCCACCGTCCAAGCGCCGTTGGCATCCACTGTAATCAGGGATCCCAGCGGGATCACCTCTTGTACAGCAATCAGCATGTTTTGATCCGCCATCAGTCCTGAGCCGCTGCCCAGCTTGATCTTAAAGGCCCGCGCTTGGGTCTGTTCCATCCAGGCCAAGGCGCGCTGGCGGGCCGCCTGCGGGGTGGAGATGCCGATCGTCATCGTCGTGGGCGGAATGCGGGAGCGATCCAGCCCCCACAACTGCCACAGGGGCCTCCCCAGCCGTTTGCCCATCCAATCGTGCAGGGCCATATCCACCGCTGCCCGCGCTGCCGAAGGGATCCCGGCCCGCAGCAGTTCTGCCTCGATTGGCTGTCGCTCCCAGGGGGAATGGCGGCGCAGGATCCCTTTGGCCACGTCCAAGCCCATCAGGATGTCGTCCAGAGACTGGTGGTAGTCGTCGCTCACCGAAAAAGGGCAAGCCTCTCCCCACCCTTCAACTCCCTCCTCCTCAATTCGCACCCAAGCCAAGGTTGTATCGCTGTGGGTACCTCGGCTGATGGTCAAGGCGTAGCGCTTGTGAACGGTGAAAGGTTCGACGTAGAGCCGCATGGGCATCTCCAGAAGAGGAAGCTTGGAGGGGCAATTGGGCCTGGGCCGCCCCTTTGAGCTTAGCTTGGTTCCCAGCCCAGCCTGCCCCCGTCCCCAAGCCCAGAAAACAAGTTATCCCTTGCCCCGTCCGCCGTCTATGGTGGGATCCAGATCCACCGTTCTCCATACCCTTGCCACCATGAATACCGCCGAACTGCTGGTTCGCTGCCTGGAAAATGAGGGGGTGCAGTACATCTTCGGCGTTCCTGGCGAAGAAAACCTGGAAGTCCTGCAAGCCCTGCGCCGCTCCTCGATTCGGTTTATCACCACCCGCCACGAACAGGGGGCCGCCTTCATGGCCGATGTCTATGGCCGGCTGACGGGCAGAGCGGGGGTGTGTCTCTCCACCTTGGGGCCGGGCGCCACCAACCTGATGACCGGAGTTGCCGATGCCAACCTGGATGGAGCACCCCTAGTGGCCATCACCGGCCAAGTGGGCACCGACCGCATGCACATCGAATCCCATCAATACCTGGATTTGGTGGCCATGTTTGCCCCCGTCACCAAGTGGAATGCCCAGATCGTCCGCCCCAGCATCACCCCGGAGATCGTGCGCAAGGCTTTCAAATTGGCCCAAACCGAGAAGCCCGGGGCCGTCCACATCGACTTGCCGGAAAACATCGCCGCCATGGAAGCCAGCGGCAC
Source organism: Thermostichus sp. MS-CIW-34 (assembly GCF_054060435.1). NCBI lineage: Bacteria > Bacillati > Cyanobacteriota > Cyanophyceae > Thermostichales > Thermostichaceae > Thermostichus > Thermostichus sp. MS-CIW-34. The sequence continues at coordinate 60,130 of NZ_JBSSDE010000002.1, forward strand.
TCCCTTGAGGAGAGATCGCCTGGACAAAACCTACGCCTCCTGTCAAAGCCTGAACGAAGCGGCGTCCCTGATCTCCCGCGCCCGCAACCCCTTGATTTTGGCCGGCAATGGGGCCATTCGCGCCCAAGCCAGCAGCGCCCTCACGGAATTTGCCACCCGCTTGAACATCCCCGTGGTCAACACCTTCATGGGCAAAGGGGTGATCCCCTACACCCACCCCTTGTCCCTGTGGGCCGTTGGCCTACAGCAGCGGGATCTGGTCAGTTGTGGCTTCGACCGCACCGATCTGTTGATCGCCGTCGGCTACGACCTCATCGAGTACTCTCCCAAGAAATGGAACCCCGACGGCACCATCCCCATCGTTCACATCGCTGCCCTGCCCGCAGAAATCGACAGCAGCTACATCCCGCAAGTAGAGGTGGTGGGAGACATTTCCGACTCCCTGATGGAGATCCTGCGCCGCTGCGATCGCACGGGCAAGCCGGATCCCTATGGCCTCAGCCTGCGGCAGAACATCGTCCGCGAGTACACCTGCTATGCCCAGGATCAGAGCTACCCGATCAAGCCCCAAAAGCTGATCTACGACCTGCGCCAAGTCCTGCAACCGGAAGACATCGTCATCTCCGATGTCGGCGCCCACAAGATGTGGATGGCCCGCCTCTACCACTGTGACAAACCCAACACCTGTCTCATCTCCAACGGCTTTGCCGCCATGGGCATCGCCATTCCGGGGGCCTTGGCCGCCAAATTGGTGCATCCCGACCGGCGCATCGTGGCCGTAACCGGAGATGGAGGGTTCATGATGAACTGCCAAGAGCTGGAAACTGCCCTCAGGGTGGGCACTCCCTTTGTCACCCTCATCTTCAACGATGGCGGCTATGGGCTGATCGAGTGGAAGCAACACAACCAGTATGGCGAGGCTGCTTTCGTCAAGTTCGGCAATCCAGACTTCGTTAAGCTGGCGGAGAGCATGGGCCTCAAGGGCTACCGCGTCGAAAAGGCTGCCGAGCTGATCCCCATCCTGAAGCAGGCCCTCGAGCAGCCGGTGCCCACCCTCATCGACTGCCCTGTCGATTACGGCGAAAATCTTTACTTGACCCAGCGGTCGCAAGCGCTGGTCTGCGAGACTTAGGGGGTGAGGTGGATAGGAATGCGAGATTTGAGCCGAGTTGGGGCATAGTAAGCTCAGGATTGGCGGCCTCTGGGAAGTCCAGACTTATGTATCTTTACCGTTGACCCTTAGCAGCCAAGTGCAGTGAAATAGAGGCATTGTGGGTGACCCGCCAGCATGAGCGATCTTCCTTCCCCTCCCTTTACCTCGCGCCGCGCCGGCGCTGCCAGCAAAGCTCTGGCCATCGCCAACGTCAGCATTACCCCCTTTGGCCGCAAGTTAAAGGAGCTGGGCTTTGCCGATGATAAGCAAATCCAGGACATCCAAAACGCCCTCAAAGCGGATCGAGAGGGCAACAGCAAGGCCCTGGCTCTGGTGGTCAAGGATATCGTGGGCAAAGAGATCACCCCTGACCTGGAGCGGGCTTACAAACGGCAGCAGCTCTTTGAACTGAAAATCATCTACGGGATCCCCTCCCTGGATGTCGACCTGGAGCCAGTGGAGATCTCCGAGATGATTGGGCTGATCGACTCGATCTTGCCCCTCGACATCTGCAACCGCTACAAGTTCTTGCCCATTCGCCGCCAGGATAACCAAGTGACGGTGGCGATGGTCAAGCCAGACAACCTGCAGGCACTGGACGACATTCAACGGCGCTTCCGCATCCAGGGGCTGAAGCTGCAGCGGCGGGTCTTCACCCAGCGGGATTTCGAGACCCTGATCAACCGCTACATGGATGCGCAGGCGGAGCTGCTGGCCATCAAGGGGATCAACGACGCGGCTGCTGCCCAACAGGCGGCTGCTGCCCAACAGGAAGAAGAGGTGGTGGTCAACACTGCCGAAATCGATCTGGATGCTATTGAGGATGTGGCTGCCGATGAGGCCAGCGAGGGATCCCTGGAGCAGCAGCTCAAATCGGCAGATGATGCCCCGATTATTAAACTGGCCAACCAGATCCTGATCAAAGCCCTGCAGGATGGGGCGTCCGACATCCACATCGAGCCGCAAGAAGAATACTTGCGCATCCGCTTCCGCAAAGATGGGGTGTTGCGGCAGGCTTTTGAAAACTTTCCCAAGAAGATCGTCCCCGCCCTCACTGCCCGCTTTAAAATCATCTCCAACCTGAATATTGCCGAGCGGCGCCTGCCCCAGGATGGGCGGATTCGGCGGGTCTTCAAGGGACGCAAGGTAGACTTCCGGGTTAGCACCCTGCCCTCCCGCTACGGGGAGAAGATCGTGCTGCGGATCCTGGACAACTCCGCCACCCAACTGGGGCTGGATAAGCTGATCACCGACCCAGAGACCTTGGAAAGCTTCAAGGAGATTGTCAGGCGACCCTTTGGCCTAATCTTGGTGACCGGGCCAACGGGATCCGGGAAAACCACCACCCTCTACTCAGCTCTGGCGGAGGTGAACGACCCGGGCATCAACATCAGCACCGCCGAGGATCCCATTGAATACTCGCTGCCGGGGATCACTCAGGTGCAGGTGATCCGAGAAAAGGGCATGGACTTTGCCATGATCCTGCGGGCCTTCTTGCGGCAAGACCCGGATGTCATCCTGGTGGGGGAAACCCGCGACCACGAGACGGCCAAAACCGCCATCGAAGCCTCCCTCACGGGCCACTTGGTGTTGACCACGCTGCACACCAACGATGCCCCTGGCGCCATTGCCCGTCTGACGGAGATGGGGATCGAGCCATTTATGATCTCCAGCTCGTTGCTGGGGGTGCTGGCTCAGCGCTTGATGCGCCGAGTGTGTACCGAATGTCGGATCCCCTACCACCCCACGCCGGAGGAGCTGGCCCGCTATGGCCTTACCCTCAGTGGCGACGGCGAGCAGCTCACCTTCTACAAAGCCAACAAGCTCTCCCCCAAAGAAGTGGAGCAGCGCAAGGCCACCGGCAAGCCCATCTGCGAGAAGTGTGGGGGTGTGGGCTACAAAGGTCGGGTAGGGGTATACGAGTTCATGCGCATGAACGACCGCCTTGCGGACTTGATCAACAAAGAGGCCCCCACGGAGGTGATCAAAGAAGCGGCGGTGGAAAGTGGCATGAAAACCCTGCTGGCCTACAGTTTGATGCTGGTGAAGCAGGGCCTCACCACGCTGGAGGAGGTGGATCGGGTGACCCTCACCGACAAGGGTCTGGAAAGCGAGCTGAAGGCCCGTGCCAAGGCTCTCAGCACCTGCCGCAACTGTGGCGCGGCCTTGCATGTGGACTGGATGGACTGCCCCTATTGCCTGACCCCGAAGTTTTAGGAAGTCGGCTTGGCACTTGACGATGTTGGGGTGCCGACTATAACAGTCCTATACAGTTGCCTTTCTCACATGGCTTTGGCCGGCGGCTCTTTTGATAGACAGTTCTACTCGCCTTTGGAGAACCCAACCCTATGCCCCAACTGATGATCGAAGACCTCATGGAAGCAATCGTCCAAAAGGGCGGTTCCGACATTCATATCTCGGCGGGTTTGCCCCCCTACTTCCGCATCAATGGTCACCTTGAGCCGACAGAGCATGAGCCTCTCTCGGCAGAGGAGGTGCAGCGGTTGATCTTCAGCATGCTGAACAACAACCAGCGCAAGCAGCTGGAGCAAAACTGGGAATTGGACTGCTCCTATGGGGTGCGCGGGATCGGGCGCTTCCGCGTGAACGTCTACCGCGATCGCGGCACCTATGCTTGCGCCATGCGGGCCCTGGCTTCTGAGATCCCCAACATCGACAAGCTGGGCCTGCCGGATGTGTGTAAGGAAGCAGCTCGCCTGCCGCGGGGCTTGGTGCTGGTAACCGGCCCAACGGGATCTGGCAAATCGACTACGCTGGCTTCCATGATCGACATGATCAACCGCGAACGGGCCGAGCACATCCTCACCATCGAGGATCCCATTGAGTATATCTACACCCCCATTCGCAGCATCATCCACCAGCGGCAACTGGGGGAAGACACCAAGAGTTTTGCCAATGCCCTGCGGGCAGCGATGCGGGAGGATCCGGATGTGATCCTGATCGGGGAGATGCGGGATCTGGAGACCATCCAGTTGGCCATTACCGCCGCCGAGACGGGCCACCTCTGCTTTGCCACGGTACACACCAGTTCTGCCGCCCAGACGGTGGATCGCTTGGTGGATGTGTTTCCGCCCGAGCAGCAGCAGCAGATTCGCGTGCAGCTCTCCAACTCCCTCAAGGCCGTCTTCTCCCAAACTCTGGCCCGCCGCCTCAATCCCAAGCCAGGAGAGCCTGGACGGGTGCTGGTGCAGGAAATCATGGTGGTGACGCCGGCCATTGCCAACCTGATTCGGGAGGGCAAAACTGCCCAGATCTACTCGGCTATCCAGACGGGGGGCAAGCAGGGCATGAAAACGCTGGAGCAAGATCTGGCTAACCTTTACCTACAGGGCAAGATCGACTTCGATACGGCCATGTCTAAGACCTCTCGCCCCGAGGAGTTGCAACGGCTTTTGGGCAACGTTACCGGGCCCTCGCCAGCCGCGGCTGCCCAGCAACAGCGGCCACCAGCAGTTGCCGCCCGTCGCTAAACCTCGTTGCCACCAGGCAGTGCTGGGATCCCGGGGTGAGGGTTCATTGCCGATCTCTAGCCGCTGCCTCAATTTGTGGCTAAGCTCTAGCTGAGAGATCGTTGATCGGCCCAAGGTTTGGGCTGACTTCTCTTTTGCACCTGCGAAACATTTAAAGCCATTTCGTTATTTAGAGCGATCTAGCCGGGGGTACAGCCATGCCGCGCTACAAGGTTCGGGGGTTAAAGGCCGGTCAGCCGGTACGCCTGACGGTGGTGGCCAACAACTTGACCGAGGCCCGCGCACGGCTGCGCCGAGATGGGATTTTCGCCAAACAGGAGGACATTCAGGAAGAAAAGCCCTTTTTCTCCTTGGATACGTCTTTCGATTTCTCAATGCTGGGATCCATCGACATTCGCGACAAGGCAGTGTTCTCCCGGCAATTTGCTGCCTTGATCAACGCCGGCGTGTCGATGGTGCGCTCTCTCACCATCATGGAGGAGCAAACCGGCAACCCCAAACTCAAAAAGTACCTGCGGGCTATCCGAGCGGAGGTGGAGGCGGGGAAAAACCTCTCCGACTCCATCCGCCCTTATCCCGACGCCTTCGACGGCCTCTACTGCAGCATGGTGCAGGCGGGGGAGGTGGGCGGCGTGCTGGACGAAGTGCTCAACCGCCTGGCCAAGCTGCTGGAGGACATGGATCGCCTGCAGAAGCAGATCAAGTCAGCCATGACCTACCCGGTGGTGGTGACGATCTTGGCTGTCTTGATTTTCTTGGGCATGGTGCTGTTCATCTTGCCCACGTTTGAGAGCATCTACAACGACTTGGGTGGGGAGCTGCCCGCCTTTACCCAGTTTTTCATCAACATCAGCAAGTTCCTGCGCACGCCCCAGTACAGCTTGGGGCTGGTGGGCTTTCTAGGGGCCGTCTATTTTGCTTTCCGGCGCTTTTACCGCACCCCCGCCGGCAAAGAAACCATCGACGCTCTGGCCCTCAAGCTCCCCATTTTTGGAGATCTGATTCAGAAGTCGGCGGTGGCCCGTTTTTGCCGCACGTTTGGGGCCTTGACCCGCTCTGGGGTGCCGGTGCTGACTTCTCTGGAGATCGTGCGCGACACTTCCGGCAACCAGGTGGTGGCCAACGCCATTGACGCCGCCCGCCAATCCATCTCAGAGGGAGGGCAGATTGCCCCTGCTCTGGACAAGGCCAAGGTCTTCCCAGTCATGGCCATTCAGATGATCAGCGTGGGGGAAGAGACAGGGGAGCTGGACGCGATGCTGATGAAGACGGCGGATTTCTACGAGCTGGAGGTGGAGGAGGCGGTACGCGCCCTCACCAGCCTGCTGGAGCCGTTGATGATCGTGATCCTGGGCGGTATGGTGGGCTGCATTATCGTGGCCATGTACCTGCCCATGTTCAACGTGTTCGAGCTGGTGAAGTAGTGGATTGGGCTGACCCTTGAACCCCCAGGGCGGCCAGGGCACAGGGTAGGAGCAACAAAGGAGAGGGATCCCATGCTGAGGCGATGGTTAGCGGCCCTGGTGCTGTTTTTGGGGGTAGGGCTGGCGGTTCTGCTTTCCGAACAGCCGACGGGATCCCTGGCGGGACGGGTGGAGCTGCCGGCAGGGGTAGCTCTGGAGAGCGTCCGGGTGATCGCCGCCGGCCCGGCCACGCGCAGCGCCAGCTTGACCGCAGATGGCGAATATCGCTTGGATCGATTGCCTGTTGGGGAATACCAGGTGACGGTGCAGGGATCCGGCCTGGAAACGGTGGGCAGCCAGGGATCCGTTCTGGTGCGGGAGGGGGCAACGGTTCGGATCCCCACCTTGCGCCCTCAGCTTGTCCCCCCCGGCCTCCATCTCTACAGCACCAGCCAGGTGTTTACGACCGCAGAACCGGCGCGGCTGCAGTGGCGGGCCACCAGCCTGGGCTCGGTGCAGCTTAGCCTCTATCGCTTTTCCCTGACAGAGCTGCAGGGATCCCCTCTCTTGCGGGATTTGGCGGATGCTGGCTATGGCTCCCTGGATCCGGCTCTGTATCCCACCCTGCGGCGGGAGCTTGTGCGCAGTTGGCAGCAGCCGGTACCGCGACGGCCAGGAGAGGGGTGGGCAGCCCAAACTGTGGAGCTGGGGATCCTGCCGCCGGGGGCCTATTGGGTGGAGGCGGAGGGCCGGGAGCCGCTGGCGCAAACGGCTGCACCTTTGCCCCGTTTCGACCATTGGTTTTTGGTGAGCGATCTCGGCCTCATCCAGAAGCAGGATGCCAGCCAGTTGGTGGTGCAGGCGGTGCACCTGCGGGAGCTGCGCCCCCTGTCGGGGATCCAGATCCAAGTTTTCGGGGAGTGGGGGGATCCCCTGACGGCCACCACCGATGCAGAGGGGCTGGCCCGCTTTGGCCTGCCGGCGAGAGAGGGTTCTTCCCTGGTGGTCTATGGCCGCAGTGCCGACAACACCCTGCAGGCTTTGTCCCGCAGCTATGCCTATGGCTGGAACCAGCCCCACCGGATCTACGCCTACACCGATCGTCCCCTCTACCGCCCTGGCCAAACCGTCTATTTCCGCGCCCTGGTGCGAGAGCAAACCCGCCTCACGCCGCCCCCCCCAGGACAAGCAGTGCAACTGACCCTTACGGCCCCCAACGGGGATGTGTTGAGCGAACAAACCCTGGCCACCAATGCTTTTGGCAGTGTCCATGGGGAGTTTCAACTGCCAGAAGAAGCGTCCCTGGGCAGCTACGGCCTGGAGTGGCAGGTGTCAGGGCCGCAGGGATCCAGCCGCGAATACACCTCTTTTCAGGTGGAAGCCTACCGCAAGCCGGAGTTTGAGGTGGCGGTGGTGCCCGACCGACCTTGGCTGGTGCGGGGGGGATCCCTGAAGGTGCAGGTGGAGGCCGAGTATCTTTTCGGCGCGCCGGTGGCCGCTGCCCAGCTCCGCTACCGAGTTTACAGCAGCCCCGACTGGAGCCTGCGCTATGGGCTGTTGCCCCGTTCTGCCGAGGAAGACTATTTCGCCGACGACCTGGGAGAGGAGCAGGGCTACTACGGCGGCTACGGCCAGTTGGTGGCGGAAGGAGAAGGGGTGACGGATGCCCAGGGGCGTGCCGTCTTTCACCTACCCCGCCTGTTGGCCGATCTGGACTGGGAAGAAGACAGCTACTGGGGCCCCCAAGAGGTGCAGCAACTGCGCATCGAGGTGGAGGTGACCGATATCAGCCGCCGGACGGTAACAGGATCGGCGCGGGCCTGGGTCACGGCTGGCGAATTTGCTCTGTTTGCGGAAGTGAACCGCCATCTGCCGGCTCCGGGGAATACCCTCACCTACCGGCTGCAAGCCCGCGATTACGATGGCCGCCCCGTCAGCGCCACCGGAGAGCTGAGCCTGGAGCGCTGGCGCTGGGATCCCAAGAGCAACACCTACCAACGGCAAGGTACCCTGCTGCGGCAGCCTTTTCAGATTGTCAACGGGGAAGGCAGCCTCGACCTCCACCTGCCCGCCGACCTGGAGCCGGGAGACTACCGGGTGCGGTTGACGGCATGGGATCCCCGCCGTCAAAGTGCTCCGCACCGCTGGCGCGAACGGGTGCAGGAGGTGGACTATCTCTGGGTGGTGGAGCCGGGCAGCCCCCTACAAAGTTGGGGATCCCTGCCCAGCCTGGAAGTGGTGGCGGATCGGCAGATCTACCAGGTGGGGGAAGAGGCCCAGATCCTGATAGTCTCGCCGCTGCCGGATGTGGCGGTGCTGGTGGGCATTGAGGGATCCCGGCTGCACCAGGTGCAGGTGCTGCGTCTCCAGGGGCATACGGCCACGCTGCGGCTGCCCATCCGCGGCGACTATCGTCCCAATCTCTACGTCACTGCCACTGCCATCGGCCCAGAGCGGCGGCTGTACCGAAGCGAGGCTCTGCTGCGGGTCTCCCCCTTGGATCGCTTTTTGCAGGTGGAGCTGCAGACCGATAAGCCCAACTATCGACCGGGCGAGACCGCCCAAATCCAAATCCGCACCCGCGATGCCCAAGGGCAGCCGGTGAGCGCCGAGGTGGGCCTAGGGATTGTAGACAATGCCCTCTACCTATTGCGACCCGACTTCACCCCGGATATTCGCCGCTTCTTCTATGGGCGCCAGTACAACCAAGTTACCACCACTACCTCTTTCCCTCAGCAATATCCCGGCGGTGCCGACAAGCTGGCCGGCCAAGTGCGGGAAGACTTTCGCGATACCGCCGCCTGGTTTCCGGATCTGGTCACCGATGCCGATGGCCTGGCTCAGGTGCAGGTGCGCTGGCCCGACAACCTCACCACCTGGCGCTTGACCGCCCGCGCCGCCACTGCCGACACCCAGGTGGGATCCGCTCTTGCCACAGTCTCGGTTAGCAAAGACCTGTTGGTGCGCTTGGCCGCTCCCCGCTTTTTCCGGGTGGGGGATCAGCTCACCTTGGCGGCCATTGTGCAAAACCGCACGGGTCAAGCCCAAGCGGTGGAGGTGCGGCTGGAAGTTCCTGTTCCTGCCGGTGGGATCTTGAAATTGCAAGGCCCGGAACGACAACGCCTCACCGTGCCGGCCCAAGGAGCAGGGCGGGTGGAATGGCCTCTCCAGGTTCTGGGGGCCGGAGATACCTCTCTGCGGGTCTGGGCGGAAGGGAATGGGCTGAAAGATGCGTTGCAACTGCGGATCCCCAGCCAGCCCTTTGGGGCGGCGCATCGCTTCTCCCAAGTGGGCCAACTGGGAACCCCGTCTGGCTTGCGTGAAGGGGAGTCTGGCAGTCTGGAGTTGCCGCTGGATTGGCCCGCCACCTGGGTGCCGGGATCCCGGCAGCTTCACCTGGAACTGGCCGCTAGCCCGGCAGCAACCCTGCTGGGGCCGCTGGATTACCTGGTGAAGTTCCCCTACGGCTGCACCGAGCAAACCCTGAGTCGCTTCTTGCCCGCCCTAGCCGTCACCCAAGTCAGCGAGCAGTTGGGCTTGAACCTGCGCTCTCAAACCCTGGAGCGGCTGCCTCGAGTGCTTCGATCCGGCTTGCAGCGACTGGAGGGATCCCAGAACTTCGATGGGGGCTGGGGCTGGTGGGCCTATGACCGGAGCAACCCCTATCTGACCGGATACATCCTGCAGGGGTATCACCTTGCCCAAGCTGCTGGCTATGCCCTCAAAGAGTGGCGGGTGCGGCAGGCCTTGGACTATCTGGCTGCTCAGGACTATCTGGCCGCTCAACTGGCCCAGCCCCAAGCCCTCTCCCCGGATCTACAGGCTTTTGTCGCCTACAGCCTGGCCCTCTGGGATCCCGCCTTGGTGACTGCCGACCTGCCGCCGCCGGAGCGGCTCTCCACCTTTGGCCTGGCCTACCATGGCCTGGCTGCCCTGCAACTGGGCCAGAGGGATCTTGCCCAGGCAGCCCTGGATGAGGTTCTGGAGCGGCGGCAACAGGATCCCCAAGGGCGCTGGTTTATCCCGGCTGCTCCAACTCGTGCGACCCAAGAGCGCTCCACCTACGACGACATGGAGGTGGCCGGCCCGCTTTTGCAATTGGCCGTTCGCTTGCAGGATGACCGGGCTGCCCAGATTGCCGAGGCCCTTCTCCAGCAGCGGCAAAACAACCGCTGGCGCACCACCAAAGCCACCGCCGATGCTCTCCTCGGCCTATCTGCCTACTACCAGGCCCAGCAGCAGCAGCTTCCCGGCCCCGGCGAGGTGCGGGTGTTGGATGGGACAACCGGATCCCTTCTCGGTCGCTGGCAGGCCGGCCCTGCGGATCCCCGCTATGGGCTGGATTGGGCTGACGCAGAAGTGGGGAACCTGAGCAGCCTGCGCCTGGAAAAGTCCGGCCCCGGCCCCCTTTACTACAGCTTGAGGGGAGAAGCCTTCGTCCCCAACCCTCTGCCCTCTCAAGCCCAAGGCTTTGCGGTGAGCCGCAGCTACTTCCGCCTACAGCCCCAGCTCCAACCCAACGGGGAGATCCGCTACCGAGAGCAGCCGCTGCGCCCTGGCGACACAGTAAGGGCCGGAGAAATCCTCCTGGCCCGGTTGACGGTGGAAGCCGAGCGGGACAGCCACTACGTGGTGGTCGAGGATCCCCTGCCCAGCGGCGCCGAGATCACCTCCCAGGATCCGCGAGAGTTCACCGGCTTGGCCCCAGACTACTGGTGGGACTGGTTTTGGACCCGCCAAGAGAATCGGGATGACCGCGTGGCCTTTTTCAGCACCGAGCTCAAGCAGGGTCGCCATGAGTTTGTCTATCTCTTCCGTCCGGAGATCCCCGGCCAATTCCAGGTGGCTCCTGCTTTGGCAGAAGAAATGTACGACCCCAGCCGCTATGGCCGCAGCGCCGCTTACTCCCTCGAAGTTCTCCCTTGAATGCCTCGAACCTGCCCACTTGGCCAGAAACAAAGTAACCAGTTGCGTCAGTGTGGCCCAAGGGCTGACGCAATGAGCAGCTGCGCATGGCTGGGCCGCCCCCAAAGCACCTGCTCCTGTTTGTAAACGACCATGCCGGGCGGGGATCCCTTGGGTTTGAACACCAGTTTCGGGCGAGTGTAGACTACCGGCACCTGTTCGCTGAGGCGACCGCGGCTGAAATGGGCCGCCAAATCAGCAGCCGCCTGCAGATCTTCGCTTTCTGCCACAGCGCCGGGGGGCAAGCGCAGCAGCACATGACTGCCGGGGATCTCTTGGGCATGAAACCACCAATCGTGTTCCTGAGCCACGCGAAAGGTGAGCTGATCATTTTGCAGGTTGTTGCGCCCCACCCAAATGGAGAAGCCACTGGGGCTGGTAAAGCGGTGGGGGTTGAAGGTTGCCGGTGAGGCATGTTTTGAGCTCGCCCGCAGAGACTCTGTCCCGCTGTTGCGAGTGGGACTCTCCAAGTAGCGCTGTTCAATCAGCTCGGTCTCAATTTCCTTGAGGGTGGTTAAGTCTTGGGGATCCCGATAGGTTTCCAGCTGCTGTAGAGAGGCTTCCACCTGCTCGAGGTAGAGGATCTCTTGGCCGAGCGCCTCTTGTAAAGGTCGGAGGGCATCCTGGGCCCGTTTTTGTTTGCGGTGCTTGCGGTAGTAGGCTTGGGCATTGAGAATGGCATTTTTTTCGGGGTCGAGAGGGATCTTGACCGTCTGGCCGCTGGCAAAATCCGGCAGCTCGATGTGGTGCAGCCCTGGCCGCCAAAGGTGGAGGTGCGCCATCAACAAGTCGGCAGCCTGCTTGGAGGCTTCCGCTTGGGTGGAGTCGGCCAGCATTGCCTCAAATTGCTCTCGCCGCTGATAGAGCTTTTTCAGCAGGGTGGATACCCTTTGCAGCAGACGGTGGCGCTCTCGCTCAAACTGTTCGCGGTTAAGCTGAGCCTGGTAGTAGCCTTCCAGAAGTTGGTGCAGATTGAGTCGAGAAGGTTGTTGCAGGGACTCCGTCCCGCTAACGGGAACGGCACCGCTTGCCCAGCCGAGAACGGTGTATCCCTGGGGAGTGGGAGCTGGGTCAAACTGGCCTGTTTCCAGACGGGTTAACCAGTCTTGCCACCTGGCAAACAGTGCCTGCCAATCGCGGGCAGAGAGGTGATCGGTGGAGGTTTGCGGCGGGATCCCAGCCTGATGGCACATCGCTTCCACCAAATGCCGACTGAGGCCGCGATAACAGCGCAACAGCCGTTGGCCGATGGGGCCAGGGATCAGGGCGACGCGCTCTTGCCACCAGGAAAAGGGCTCGGATCGCTGCGGGATCGGGTCGGTTAGGGCCGGGGGGGCTTCATAGGGCAGGCCCGGTTGTACCGGACGGATCCGCGATTGGCGCTCGCTCACCCCATGACCACTGGCCAAGATCATGCCCGCCTCGTCCACCAAAATGGCGTTGCTGTACTTGCCCATCACCTCTAGGTAGAGATGGCGATGAGGGGGATCCCCGGGCCGAGGGGCAAAGCGCAAGTCAATCACCCGTTCCCAATCCTCCAGCAGAGCCAGCTCCGTCAGAGCCAAACCCTTCAGGTGCCGTTGGAGGAACTGGCTAAATTGAAAGCCATCCGGCTCTTTGGGAGGAGGCTGACAGAGGTGGAGACGGGCCGCCTGAGGATGCCAGCACAACAGCAAGCAGGGGCGGGCAGTGAGGGTGCGCAAGCCAATGACCACCGTCCACAGATCGGTCTGTTGGATCCATTCCACGCGGGCAGGCAACAATGGATCCCGACCTGTCTTAGCCTGGGTTAGATCGGCGAGCACAGCGCGCAGGGTGGTTAAATCAACCGGCTGCATCCCTGTTGCTGATACATTTACGCTGAACACTGCTGAACATCACTGTTCAACTATGCAGCGATAGCATTCTGTTTGTTTCCAAACAGAATGGCGGTATCCCGCAAAGCTTTGAGTAGAATACCCAAAGCGCAGTTTCCGTGTCGTCTTACTACCAATTTTCTGCTTTGCTTTGGCTACCATGTTGGCAGACTCGAAAGTAAACAGAAAGGTCAACTGGTAGTAATCCGTACTGAACATATTATACATTATTTTCAGTATAGTTGAGCTTATTATTGACTAGAGTCATGCTCCTTCGCTACGCAATGCTCAGGCGGCTGGTCTGAGGCTGGCTTATTCTGACCCTTGGCCCGCAGATCCGACGCCCCCGACAGATGTTGAGACGGGTCTGGAGTGGCTGGTGAAAAACTCTGGGCAAGTTTTACCGGGTAGTTTCACCACCTCTATCCCTATGGTGCTCCGCACCGCCGAGGCGACTGGCTGGGCAGGAGTATCCAACTCGGCAGAACAGAAGGGGTTGACCGCCTAATCTTCGTCTTCATCTTCTTCGTCATCTCCGTCTTCCCATTCCTCATCGAGATCCAGCAGCAGGGCATAGAGCTGATCAAAAAGCTCTGGCGGCTCATCGGGGGTGAGCAGGTAGGGATCCCCTTCGTCAGGCAGAGCGGCGTAGAGCAAAACGGGATCGAGGGGGGTAAAGATGCCGTATTTCTTCTCTTGGTAGAAAAAGGTAGCTAGCAGTTGAAACTCCTGGGCATCTTCCTCGCTCTCGCCCAGCTCGAACACATCTTCCTCTTCGACTGGGGGCAATTCCCCCTGAACCGTGAGGATGTCGAAGCCATTTTGCTGCAAGGTGAGGTTCAACTCCCCCAAGACAGCCTGGATGGTGGGCAGGGTAGCCTGTAGCTCTTCGGGATCCGGCTCGTCCAGGATCCCTTCCATGTTGGCATCGCCGTTCACCGCTTGGCTGGGTTCTTCTTCCCCTTCCCAAACCAGCACTTTGATCACAGCATCAACGGGAGTCACCAGAGCATAGGTCTGCTCGTCGATGACCACCTGACGCAGGATCTCGCACTTGAGAGGCTGGTTTTGCTCGTCGCGGAGCACCAAGGTTTCATGGGATTCAGTCATTGAAAACAGCCCAGGGTAGGAAAGACGGGGGTGTACAGAAGCTCATTCTCCCATGTTCTGCCCCCCTGCAATGCTGAGGGATCCCTTCCAGGCCCACCGGCAGAACTCTATGCTTCGGCTTCTCCTTCTGCTTGGGTTAAGGCTTCCAGAGCCAATAAAATCTCCTCTTCTCGGCGGGCGTAGGTTTCTTCGTCAATTTCTCCCAAATCTAGCTGAATTTGCAGGGCCGTAAGTTCTTTTTGCAGGTTTTCTTTGCTATCCAGCTGTGCTTCGGCGCGTTCTTGGATCTGCTCTGCTAGCCAAAGCAAACTTTGGGCCGGCCAAGTCAACAATTGCCAAACCATCCCAGGGCCCCTAAAGCAGATGATGAGTCTTCGTAATCCTATCAATTTGGATTCTCAGGTGGCCATTGCCCCGGCCTAGCCGTGAAACTTTTTGTTCCCTTCCTCCCCAAGCTGGAAAGACTGGGACACGCACGAAGCGCCAGGGGAAACACTGGCTATTGGTGCTCAGGCAAGTCCTAGCCGCGAAGACTAATTCTCTCGCTGGTGCTTCTCGATCCACTCCATGAGCTCCCCCTCGGAATGGGTACACAGGCGCTCTCCCGTGATTGGGTCTTGGACAGACCACCAGACCATGCCGCTGCCATCTACCCACTGCCGCACCCGCAGTTCATCGCAGGCCGCCAAGACTGCCTTCAGGCTCTGCCAAAGGTGGCGCAGTCCTCTGAAGAGCGCTGAAGAGAAGGGATCCCTGCCGCCGTACTCGGCTGCCAGCTGCCGCTCTTCTTGTTTCAGCAGCTCCATCAAGCGGGTGTTGTTGGCCGCCCTAGCTGCTTCCAAACGACGGGCCAGGGAGGCTGCTATGTTTTGGCGATGGCGGGCCAGGAGACTTGTCCCCCTCATTTCAGCGATTGCACTCATAAGGCTGCTCTACATACCAGTACCTCTACACGATCAATCCTACCAAAAAATCTGTAGTCAAGGATACGAAAAGTGCAAAACCATCGGTCCTGCACGCTAACGTGCGGGATCCGATCCCAGTGCCCTGCCTGGGAGCTGCCGGAAGTTAATCCAACAAGGGGCCACCTGAGCAGCTCAGATCAATCGGCGGCTTCCCCGGACGGATTTAACAGGGGCTAATCCACAGGCAGCAAATTCAAGCGGAGCGGCAACCGGAGTTTTTCCGCGTCTTGCAGGAAAAAATGCTTGCAAGCCTACTTCCACGGAGCTGCCACAACTCGGAACGAGCCGACCAAAACAGCTTAGGCAGGAGGTGGAGAGGAAAAGGATGGGGGGCTATCAACTTCAATGTAGCCTAACCCTCTCTTCTGGACGATGGTCCGTAGCTCCTGAATCAACTTTTGATCTTGGGAAGCGGTACGTGCTCCTGACTCGGCAGCCCATTCTTTCAAGCTTTGAATTTGGTCACGAGCGATGGCAGCTAGAGGAACCGTTTGGCGAATGGCGGTCAGGATATCTTCTTGGGTGAACTCGCGGGGTGGATCCTGATTAAAGGCCATGTGCATGGCATCGTAAATGGTCTGTTCAATTTCCGCCCCGCTGAAATCTTCTGCAGCCATGGCCAGCTCAGTATAGGAGAAGTCTCGTACTCGGTTGGACCGTAGCCGTTGGACATGGACTCGAAAAATCTCTTCCCGCTCCCGTTGGTTGGGCAAATTGACGAAGAAAATTTCGTCAAACCGGCCTTTGCGCAGCAGCTCGGCCGGCAAGATGCGGACATTGTTGGCGGTGGCAACAATAAAAACGGGTTTGGTTTTTTCCTGCATCCAGGTGATCAGGTTGCCGAAGACCCGCTTGCTGGTGCCCGAATCCCCTGAAAACTCGCTGTTGACGCCGCCAAAGGCTTTATCCAACTCATCAATCCACAACACACAAGGGGCCATGGCTTCGGCAATTTGGATCATCTGGCGCACGCGGCTTTCGCTTTCGCCGACGATCCCGCCGAAGAGTCGCCCCACATCCAGCCTGAGCAAGGGCATGCGCCACTCGCGGGCTATGGTTTTGGCACATAGAGACTTGCCGGTGCCCTGGATCCCGGCCAGCAAAATGCCCTTAGGACTAGGCAAGCCATAGGCACGGGCCTGGGCACTAAAACTGTTGCGGCGCTGCCGAATCCAGGCTTTGAGGTTTTCCAGGCCGCCGACATTTTGCAAGGTCTCGGAGGGGTTGTAAAACTCCAGGATTTCCGTCTGGCGGATGTATTGTTTTTTCTCTTCCAGAACAAGGTCAATATCGCCCTCGCTGACCTTGCCCTTGGCGGCTAGGGCGCGGGCCAGGATCCGCTCAATGCGCTGCCGGGTCAGTCCTTGGCAGGCTCGAACCAGTTGTTCCCGCGCCGGGCCGCTTAGCTCCAGTTGACGGGCAGGGATCGCGCGGGTAATGATCCGCTCAATTTCGGCGATGCTGGGCAGGGGAAAATCATAGACCACAATTTCCTCGCGCAGCTCGGCAGGGACAACGGCTTCTTGGCCCAAGAGGATGATGGACTTGCGGCTGTGGCGGCTCTCTCTGGCCAGGGTTTTCAGGTAGCGGATGACGGGGTAATTGTCCGAGCGTTCCGGATTTCTCAGGGTGGGGTTTAGGTCTTTGAGAACACAAATAACCGCCTCGTCCTCTTTGATGGCGCCGATGCGGCCCAGAGCAGGCATCAATTGGCCTTTGTTTTGGCCGTTATCTGACCAGCCGGAGACGATATCCCAGATTAGGAGTTTGCGCTTGGGCTTGAGGGAATCGGCTAGAACTTGCAGGAGCTCCTCTGCCGGGGCTTCTTCGGGAGTAACCAGGTAGATCAAAGGGTAGCGGGCGCGAACCACTAAGTCCAGCAGTGTGAGGATGTCTTGGTGATTGCTGGCAAAGGCGAGATCTGAGGGACTCATGGATCCACTGAGAGCGGCTGTAGGTAGTGTAGCCAAGGGATCAGGCTAGGGATGGATGGCTCCGTCGGGGAGGATGGCCCCTTTCAAGTCGGCGAATTGATCCCAGCCGGGACTTAGTTTTGCGCCCCATAGGTTTGCCCCCTTTAGGTTCGTGCCACCCAGCTTTGCTCCCCTCAAGTTGGCTCCCCTCAGGTCAGCCCTGCTCAGGTCAGCCTCGCTCAGGTTGGCCCCGCTCAGGTTGGCCCCGCTCAGGTAGGCCCAGCTCAGGTCGGCCCCGCTCAGGTAGGCCCAGCTCAGGTCGGCCTGGCTCAGGTCGGCCCCGCTCAGGTTGGCCCCGCTCAGGTAGGCCCAGCTCAGGTCGGCCTGGCTCAGGTCGGCCCCGCTCAGGTCGGCCCCGCTCAGGTAGGCCCAGCTCAGGTTGGCCCAGCGGAAATCCCGCTCTCCCGCTTTATACCTTGCTCGGACATCTCCAACCTGTCGGAGGGGAAGTCGATGGGACTTTGCCACCTGCACCTGCTGCGGATCCTTCGATTCCAGCAGCGTCTCCCAAGCCGCAAACTGCACTTCCCAGTTGGGATCATTTCGCAGGGCTTGGATGACAAGATCCGCTCCTTTTGCGCCATATTGGAGAGCCCTCTTAATTGCTCGGATTCTCACCTTGGGATCCGGACTAGCCAGAGCTTGTTGAAGAGCCACTAGGCCACCCATGACCGGATCAAATCCACCCGGCCCCCATTCGCTCAAAACAGGATCTAAATTCTCGCTCACTGCTTGCCTCCCTCAGTTCTTCCAAGCGACTCCCCACAAACCTTGGGGCCACAAAGTCTAAGGATGGCGTGTCCCATCGGGAAGAATTGTGCCCGTCAAATCTTTGGACGATTCCCATCCCAAGTCAAGCTTGGCGCCTGTTAGGTTCGCTTCCCTTAGTTGAGTACCCAGCAGCTTGGCCCTGCTCAGGTTGGCCCCGCTCAGGTTGGCCCCGCTCAGGTCAGCCCAGCTCAGGTTGGCCTTGCTCAGGTTGGCCCAGCTCAGGTTGGCCTGGCTCAGGTTGGCCTCAATCAGGTCGGCCCCGCTCAGGTCGGCCCTGCTCAGGTTGGCCCCGCTCAGGTAGGCCTGGCTCAGGTTGGCCCTGCTCAGGTTGGCCCCGCTCAGGTCGGCCCCGCTCAGGTTGGCCCCGCTCAGGTCAGCCTCGCTCAGGTTGGCCTGGCTCAGGTTGGCCCTGCTCAGGTTGGCCCTGCTCAGGTTGGCCTCGCTCAGGTCGGCCCAGCTCAGGTTGGCCTCAATCAGGTCGGCCCAGCTCAGGTTGGCCCCGCTCAGGTTGGCCTCGCTCAGGTTGGCCCAGCACAGGTTGGCCTCGCTCAGGTTGGCCCAGCTCAGGTCGGCCTCGCTCAGGTTGGCCTGGCTCAGGTTGGCCTCGCTCAGGTTGGCCTCGCTCAGGTTGGCCTGGCTCAGGTTGGCCTGGCTCAGGTTGGCCTCGCTCAGGTTGGCCCTGCTCAGGTCGGCCCCAATCAGGTTGGCCTGGCTCAGGTCGGCCCAGCTCAGGTTGGCCCCGCTCAGGTCGGCCCCGCTCAGGTCGGCCCAGCTCAGGTTGGCCTGGCTCAGGTTGGCCTCAATCAGGTCGGCCCAGCTCAGGTCGGCCCAGCGGAAATCCCGCTCTCCCGCTTTATACCTTGCTCGGACATCTCCAACCTGTCGGAGGGGAAGTCGATGGGACTTTGCCACCTGCACCTGCTGCGGATCCTTCGATTCCAGCAGCGTCTCCCAAGCCGCAAACTGCACTTCCCAGTTGGGATCATTTCGCAGGGCTTGGATAACAAGCTCGGCCCCTCTGGATCCGTACCTCAGAGCACCCTTGATTGCTTGGATTCTCACCTTGGGATTCGGACTGCCCAGGGCTTGCTCAATGCCCACCAAGCCTCCCATGACCGGATCGGATCCGGCTGGTTGCTGTCCACCCAGAACAGGATCAAAGTTTTCCGCCATCCCTAACCTCCATCCCTAACCTCAAGTTAACCTTCCAACCACCTGCTGCTGCATAAGGGTCTTTTGAGTTTGCAAATCTACTACCGTTACCCGCAAAGTTCGCCCGGCATCGACGGCAAAGGTGACCTGCAAACGATCCACTCCCACCCGCCCTAGCGGCTTGAGGGGAATGGAAAGCTGGTTGTGGATCCCAAGGGGACGAAAGCTAGAAGCTGCGGTGCTGTTGCGGATCTGCATCCGACCGTTGGGATCGTAAACAACCTCAGTTGCCCCTTCCTCGGCCATCTCACCAACCACCAGGTTGATGTGGCTTTGCCCATTGGCGTTGGCCTGCAAGGGAGGCAGTTCCACCGTGGCAGGATAAGCCGTGCCGCTCTTAAAGAGAGGGAAAAAGTCGGGCGCCTGCAAATAGGGATTCCAGAGCCGCAGGGCATAGGTATGGCGGAGATGATCTTGAAGGCGGGCAAACTGGGTGAAGGCCAGAGCGCCGTGGGCCACTGCCTCAAACGGCTTGTGGTACTTGACCTTGTCGCGGCCAAAGAGGCTAATGACCTGATGCTGCACTCCTGGGATGAGGCTGGTGCCACCCACCAACACCACCTGGTGGATATCTCGTTTAGAGATCCCTTTATTGTGGGCTTTCTCGATGACCTCATCGATGGCTTCTCTCAGCCGCGTCAGCAGGCCGCGCTCTTCCAACAGCTCCTGGAGTTGCTCGCGCTGAAGCGTTAAAGTGTGGGTCTCAAAGGAGTCTTCATCCAGCCAGGCCTCGCTGGCCTGAGAATGGCTGGAGAGGCGGATCTTGAGCCGCTCGGCAACCTCGCACAGAACCTGGAAGCTGCTGGCCGGGACCTGCTGTCGCTTGCGGCCCAACTGCTCCAGCACCCATTCGGCAATCCAGATATCGATATCGACGCCGCCACAGCCATAGGCCCGGTCAGTTTTGGCAATGACCTCAGCTCGGTAAGCAGTGCCCTGCTCTGGCTTCAAGATTTTGACCAAAGAGAGGTCGAGAGTTCCGCCCCCCAAATCGATCACCAAAATCAGGGATCCCGGCTCCTGGATCCCGTAGCCCAAAGCAGCCGCGGTGGACTCGTCGAGGAACACGACCTGTTGGATCCCTAGGGAGCCAAACACCTCTTGCAGGTTGTGCAAATAGCCCTCGTAGGCTCCCACCGGCACGGTCAAGATCACCTTATCGGGCTGCCAGCCCTCTGCCTGGAGTTTGGCAAGAAGCTGCTGCAGAAAGATCCGCGTGGCCTCTTGGGCTGTGTAGGCCTGTCCATCCACATAGGTTGGAGCCGGCTGGAATTGTTGAGAGAGATCCCGCTTAAAGCCTTTGAATAGGCGCTTGGGATCCCGTTTGGCCTGGGCAGGTGCCCCAATCAAAAATTGCTGATTTTGGCCGACAAAGAGAACCGAGGGAATTAGAGGGGGGCTGCCGTCGTAGCGGTGGGTGATCCCTGGTATATCGATTGCAAGGGGTTTTTGGTTTTGGTAGGCACAGACCACCGTATTGGAAGTGCCAAAATCAATAGCCAACGTCGTCATGCTGCCAAGGAAGGTAGAGTGCGACTGACTTTGGCTCGAACTAAAACTTGATCCCTAGCCCGATATCCTACAAATCGAACATAAACTGGCTCGCCCACTTGAATATCATCTTCATCAGCTTGATGGCTTTCGGGATCGTAGGCCACCTGCTGCCACACCTGGCCAATGGGTTCTAGCTGCCAATCTTCTAACAAATTGCCAAGAGAGGCTAGCAAAGCCAAAACTTGCTGAGCAGGATAATCTGGTCGCCGCTCAACAACCTGTTGTAAGGTGGGGTATTGTATCAGCAAGGGCTTAAGCTTCTCGACAAGCTCAGTCTGCATTTGATGGCGCAGATGTTTTTCCTGCGTCTCTAGCTGTTTACGCAGCCGCTGTACTTCCTGGAGGGTTTCCTGAAATTCTGGGAATGGAGTATCAGTCGTGCCAAAGTCCTGAATTAGACTCAAGAGCGGCACACCCAAGACAGTGGCCACTCGATCCAGATCGGCCAGCTTTAGCTTTTCGGCTTGGCCGTTGCGTAAAGCATTAAGAGCACCCTGACCTAGCTTTGCCCTCTTTCGGAGTTCTTTCCAGGCAGTAATGCCAGCATTCTGCATTAGATTGCGCAACAAAGCATCGTGACTCTTCATGCTAGGGCTGCTGAGCTTTGTAAGTAAACTCCGAAAGTGCAAAAAGGAGTTCCAGAAGGTCATAACCACTCCTTTTGGCGCTCTTCAATTTCCTCAACATTGGGCACCTGGTTGTATTCGGGCAGAAGCTCTCTTTTTTCGACCCTACCCAAAGCCTTCTCTATTTCTTCGGTTAATTCAAGACAACCTTTCCCTCTGACATTCAGCACTCGCTCAATCAGATTGCCTTCCTTGTCAATCGTATATTCCACCTGTTGATACTCAGCCATAATGCCTCCCTATGCCCAGCGCCCCAGTACGATCTTGATCTGACCCTGTTCATCCACAGATTCCGACTCTACGGTGAATCCTTTCTCTGCTGCCGTTGCCAGGAGCTGTCTACGGGTGTACTCTTGGCGGATCGGTGCTAGGAAGGACTCAGCGCTTATCCCTAGCCCCCAGAAGTCAGCAACCATTTCCAGGCTGTCCCCTTGCTGGCGAAAGCCGATGTCATAGCCGTTGCTGCGCCTGACCACAAGGTCTGCCCGGGTGCGATTCCCTTGATAGCCCCGGACGTAGGTGTTCTCTAGGACTTCGTGGCCTTGGGCAACCAAAACATCTTTGAGGATTTCCTTGTTTTTGAACTGAACTTTGATGCTAGTAAAGTGAGACACAGCAGGGATCCCTCGGCAAAGAGGTACAGCCCCATCCTAGGCCAGCTTTCTCAGGGCCGAAAAGGTGTTCCTGACACACAAACACATCCTGTTTACCAATGAGGTGAGTTAAAAATTATTAAACACTCAGGAGTAATGTATCCCTCGTCAAGGGATCCCTTAAGTACAGCCCCTCTCCTATCGGCCTCCTTCAGTTCAGGTAGCTGGATAAGGGCAAGCATTACCAAGCATTATGGGTTGTCAGCCAAGGGATCCCGGCAGGCAACACAAGCAGGGTAGGCAGACAAATACAAGGTGTTGCGGCGGCCAAACCACTCGTAGCGGTGATCCCGGATCTGTTCGTAGCCTCGATCCCCCAGAACCTTCAAGCCAGGAAAGTTGCGGTACAGAGCCAGCCACACCTCCCCGCTCGGCAAAAGGGCGGCAATTTGTTCAATGGCAGCGGATCCCTGCCAGCGGCGCTCTGAGTGCTCCAGATCGATGAGAATCATCCCCAGCTCCACCTGCTCCGGTGGGATCCCCCATTGGGCCAGGGTAGAAGCATCTTGCATGGGGGCATAGCAAAACTGCCGTCCGCGATCCAGTTGCTCCAAGAGCTGAACGCCGGTGGCACAGAGGTTGCAGAGGCCGTCGTAGATAACCATGTAGGGCATGGTGGGATCCCTCAGGCGGGCTGACCCAAAATCTGGGCTTGGTACTGGGCTTCGGTAAGCAGTTGCCGAGGCTGCCGCTGCAGGAACACCCGACCCATCAGGTGATCGTATTCGTGCTGAAAGATCCGCGCCGGAAAATCCTGCCAGACCACCCTTTGCTGAACGCCTTCTGGAGTGTAATACTCCACCTCCACTTCGCGGGCGCGGGCCACCAGACCACGGCAATTGGGCACACTCAAGCAGCCTTCCCAACCCAGCACCTGGTCAGAACTGCAAGCCAGCAGACGGGGGTTAACCATCACCAGAGGCTGCATTTGCGGCGCTTCCGGGTAGCGGGGATTGGGACGAGAGGCCACGATCAGCACTTGGAGCAGGGATCCCACCTGAGGAGCAGCCAAGCCCACCCCCTGCGCCTCTTTCAGGGTAGCCAGCATACCTTCTATAAGATCCTGCAAGGCCGGCGTTTTGAACTCCGTCACCGGCTCGGCCACTTGCGTCAGGATGGGATCCCCCAATTGGCGTAGGCGAAAAGTCATGGCTTGCCCCAAGCAATTCTTCTTCTCAGTCTAGCGGGGATCCATGAGCAGCCTAGCGGCTCTTGCCAGTAGCCACCAGTTCCAGGGCCAGCTTGGAGCGCTTCAGCCCTTCTGGGATGGGGATGGGGTAGTGGCCGGTAAAGCAAGCGGAGCAGAACGAGTTGGGATCCCGGCCCGTGGCAGCCAGCATGCCTTCCCAGCTCAGGTAGGCCAAAGAATCCACTCCAATCTTCTCGGCGATTTCCTCTACGGAATGCTGGGCAGCAATCAACTGATCCTGGCTATCGGTATCGATGCCGTAGAAGCAGGGATGGGTGACCGGGGGGCTGGAAATGCGCATGTGGACCTGGGTAGCCCCCGCCTGGCGCAGGGCCTTGACGATTTTCTGGCTGGTGGTGCCCCGCACAATTGAGTCGTCCACAATAACAATCCGCTTCCCCCGCAGCACGTCCTCCAGGGGGTTGAGCTTCATGCGAATGCCCCGCTCCCGCATGGATTGGGTGGGCTGGATAAAGGTGCGGCCCACGTAGCGATTTTTGATCAGCCCTTCGGTGTAAGGGATCCCCGACTGGCGAGCATAGCCAATGGCTGCCGGCGTGCCGGAATCGGGAACGGAGATCACCCAGTCGGCCTCTGCCGGGGCCTCCTTGGCCAGTTGTTCTCCCAAACGCACCCGGTAGGAGTAGAGGCTTTCCTCATGCATCCAACTGTCGGGGCGGGCGAAGTAGATCATCTCGAAGATGCACAACTTGGGGGTGGCCTCCGCCCAACGCACCGATTGCAGCCCCTGACGGCTGATCCACACCAACTCTCCCGGCTCCACCTGCCGCAGAGGGTCGGCCCCAATGATATCCAAAGCACAGGTTTCTGAAGCCAACACGTAATGCAGCGGCTCGGCCTCGGGGTGGCTGAGGGTGCCGTCGCTGCAGATGATCTCCAGCATCTCTGACTGCAGCAGCTCATCCAGAGCGGGGTTGCTGCTCAAAAGCCCCAACACCAGCGGACGCACCCCATAGGGATCCCGTGCCCCGATCAGGCCCTCTGGCGTGCCGATCACCAGACTAAAAGCCCCCTGACAGCGGCGCAAAGCTTGGCAAGTGGCCGCGATCCAATCTTGACCTTGGTTCACCGCCTGGGCAATGGCGTGGGCAATACACTCGGAGTCGGTGCTGCTGGTTAGGTGCCGGTCGGCGGCCTCCAGTTCCTTCCGCAGCTCTTCCGCATTGACCAAATTGCCGTTGTGGGCCAGAGCCAGCGGCCCCAGGCGAGTCTCCACGATCACCGGCTGAGCATTGGCCACGCGGCTGGATCCAGTGGTGGAGTAGCGGGTGTGACCAACCGCCAGATCCCCGGTCAGTTGGGCCAAGTTCACCTCGTCGAAGACCTGGGAGACCAAGCCCATCGCCTTGTGAACCCGGCAAAAGGATCCCTCAAAAGTGGCGATCCCTGCCGATTCTTGGCCGCGATGCTGCAAGGCAAATAGGCCAAAGTAGGCCAGCTTGGCCACCTCCTCTCCTGGAGCCAGGATGCCAAAGACCCCGCAAGCCTCTTGCAGCTCTTCCCGGGCATACCCCGCCCCGCTGATGTTTTCTGAGGGGTACAGGGCATCAACGCCAACGGCAGTCTGCCCCTCTGCTTCTCCACAGCCAGAAGATGGTTCTGCTCCCGCCCTTGCTGCCATGGATCCTCGTCTTGCTGTCACGCTTACCAGTCTAACTCGGCCCAGGTCATTCCCCTCTATCTGGCTTCACTCCCAAAGGGGGAGTCCACAGGTGGGGTTTGCAAAAAGCTAAGACTCTATCTATAGTGTTAGCAGCGTGTAAGCGCTGCTGTGGCTGAGAAGCAGCCTGGCCGAGTTTTTGAGTTGGACACCACCAAGGCTCGGCTCTCCCAGAACCGGCAGGATCCCATAGCTTTGCGTTGTGAGGAGTCAAAGCCCATGAGACAGCAGCCCCATAGGTTCCGTCAGAGCTGGACGTTAGCAGCCCCTGTGATCAAAACCAGTGTGGCCGCTCTTCTGTCGTTGTCACTGGTGGCCTGCCAGGAAGATGCCCGCGAACAGCCTGCGGTTACCATCACGCCGATCTCGGTGGTGGCCCCAACGCCCACTCCTTTCGTCATCCCCAGTCCTGTCCCTACGCCGCTGCTCACCCCAACCCCCACTTCCACTCCCCTCTTTAATCCTTTCCCCACTCCCAGCCCCTCTCCCACTGCTTCCTTTGCAGCAGAGCCGCCTTCGATTGCCGTGGTGGCCCTGACGGACGCGCGACAGACGGTACCCTTCAACGTGCTGGTGGCCGTGACGACTCCTGCAGGTTTGGGGGCCGGCATCAGCTTCCGGGTGGAAATCCGGCAAAGCCCCCTCACCCTCACCTTTGATTTCACTGCCGCTGCCGTCGGCTGTCAGCCCAACAGCAAAACCTGCATCGGCACCATCCCCATTACCATTCCTGCTTCTGCTCCCACCGGGGATTATGAAGTGACGGCAATGGTGGCGGATACCCAGGGCCGAATCGCTTCGGCCAAAGCTCCCTTGCGGGTGTTGCCCGCGCCCAGTCCCTCCCCTTCGCCAACGCCGACCGGCACCCCCAATCCCTTTCCCTCGGTATCTCCTTCGCCCAGACCCAGTCCCTCTCCCAGTCCTTCGCCGACGCCCAGCCCCAGAAGCTTCTAACTCCCTCAGGCAGTCTCTCTTGTCGATTCAGGACTAAGGTAGCTCTTGAAGAACTCGCTTCAGGGTGGCGATCAGGTGTTCAATATGGGCTTCCTCGATGATCAAAGGCGGGGAAAGGGCAATGGTATCACCTGTAGTGCGAATCAATACCCCACGTTCGTAGCAGCGCAAAAAAGCTTCAAAAGCCCGCGCTGTCGGTCGGCCAGGGATCCCTTCCAATTCAATTGCCCCCACCAAGCCGAGGTTGCGCACATCGATGACATGAGGCAAGCCGCGCAGGGAATGGAGAGCCTCTTCCCAGAGGGGGGCAAGGTTGGCAGCCCGCTCGAACAAGCCTTCTTCTCGATACAGGTTCAGGGTAGCCAAGCCGGCGGCACTGGCAACTGGGTGGCCGGAGTAGGTGTAGCCGTGGAAAAACTCGATGGGGCTCCAGGACAGCGTCCTGCTGTTGTCCCCTGGACGGTGCAGGTCATCAGCGGAACCAGCAGCCTCCATGAAGGCGCTGTAGATCTCTTGCTTGACGATCACTGCGCCCATCGGGATGGTGCCATTGGTGAGGCCCTTGGCACAGCAAATCAGATCCGGCACCACCCCAAAGTAATTGGCCGCAAAAGGGGATCCCAGACGCCCAAAGCCGGTGATCACCTCGTCGAAGATGAGCAGAATGCCGTATTTGTCGCAAATGGCCCGCAGCTTTTCCAAATAGCCCACCGGCGGCAGCAACACCCCCGTTGAACCGGCAACCGGCTCTACGATCACCGCTGCAATCGTGCTGGCATCGTGGAGAGCGACGATCCGCTCCAAGTCTTCTGCCAAGTGGGATCCCCAGCGAGGCAGGCCGCGGCTAAAGGCGTTTTGCTCCAGGTTGTGGGTGTGGGGCAGGTGATCCACTCCGGGAATGAGGCTGCCAAAAAACTTGCGGTTGTTGGAGATGCCCCCGACCGAGATGCCCCCAAAGCCAACGCCGTGGTAGCCCCGTTCCCGGCCAATCAGCCGCTGCCGGGATCCCTGTCCGCGTAAGCGATGGTAGGCGATGGCCATTTTCAGGGCCGTATCCACCGCCTCAGAGCCAGAGTTGGTGAAAAAAACGTGATCCAGTCCGGCAGGAGTGAGCTGGATGAGCTGCTCTGCCAGTTGAAAGGCTTTGGGATGGCCCATTTGAAAAGCTGGGGCGTAGTCCAGTTGGGCCACCTGCTGTTGGATCGCTTCCACAATTGGGGGGCGGCAGTGGCCGGCATTCACACACCACAGCCCGGCAGTCCCATCTAGGATTTGGCGGCCATCGTGGCTGGTGTAATACATGTCTCGGGCGGCAACCAACAGGCGCGGGTTGGCCTTAAATTGCCGATTGGCCGTAAAGGGCATCCAAAAAGGCTCCAGATTCAGCTCCGCTTGCAGGGCGACGGCTGCTTTCTCCAGGGTTTCTTGCATGGCTGGCCCTCCGGCAGTAGACGAGATTTCAAGCTGGCGAAGATAGAATCCCTAGATATTGGATAATTTTGAAAGGGGCTCCATCCTGCTAACGGGAACGATAGAGCAATCCTAATCGGCCTGGGAGGCCTCTGGAAAGTTAGTATTTTCGCTCCTGAGGGGGAAACCGGGTGATCACCACGGGGCGATAGCTGATCTGAGGGGATCCCTCGCGAAAGGCAGCCAAGGTGTGTTGTAAAAACCGTTGATCATCCCGTTGGGGGTAATCTTCCCGCGCGTGGGAGCCACGGCTTTCCCGCCGTTCCAGGGCGCTGGCGAGGATCAAGGCCCCCACCGTCATGAGGTTGTCCAGCTCCAGCGCTTCGATCAGCTCGGTGTTCCACACCTTGCCCCGATCGTCCAAGCGCAAATCCCGCTCGTAACGCTGGCGGATCTGCTGCCATTTTTGGATCCCCTCTTGGAGAACCGATTCGGTGCGGTAGACCCCACAATGCTCGGTCATGCAATCTTGAAATTGCCTCCGCACCTGATCAATGCGGCTCTTCCCTGATCGTTCCAGGAGCCCGGCAATCCGGCTGGCGGCCTGTTTGAGTAGGGATCCCTCGTCCACTTTCGGCAAGGCTCGACCTCTGACGGCTTCTACCATGGCTGCCCCTGTGCGCCGCCCGAAAACAACGCACTCCAGGAGAGAGTTGCTGCCCAGCCGGTTGGCCCCATGCACCGAAACACAGGCCGTTTCACCGGCAGCGAACAGCCCTTCCACACGGGTTTGGGCATCCCGCAGTACCTGCCCCTCCACCGTCACCGGGATCCCGCCCATGCAGTAGTGCACCGTCGGTCGCACCGGAATGGGATCGACAACCGCATCGATGCCCAAGTGGCGATGGGCCTCCTCCCAACAGAAGGGCAGCCGAGTGTGGATCTTTTCTGCCCCCAGATGCCGCAGGTCTAAGTAGACAAAATCTTTGCCGTCAATACCGCGCCCGGCCCGCACCTCCGTAACAATCGCCCGCGAGGTGATGTCCCGTGGGGCCAATTCCATCTGGCTGGGGGCATAGGCGGCCATGAAGCGCTCCCCCTTCCCATTGATCAGATAGGCCCCCTCTCCGCGCACTGCCTCTGAGATCAACACCCCCACCGGATACAGGCCCGTGGGATGAAACTGCACAAACTCCATATCCTGCAGAGGCAGGCCGGCCCGCGCCACCATTGCCATGCCATCGCCGGTGGAAGCAAAGTCGTTGGAAGTGGAGTTGTAGATGCGCCCATAGCCGCCTGTAGCCAACATAACCGCCTTGGCCCGCAGCACTTCCAGCCGCCCGCTGGCCTGCTCCAACATCACCACGCCCTGGGCTTGGTTTTCTGCCAGGATCAGATCCAGCACATACCATTCGCTGTAGAGTTTGACCCCAAAGCGCTTGAGGTTGCTCACCAACTCGTGTAGAATGGCCTGCCCAGTTTTGTCGGCGGCATAGCAGGTGCGCGGGTGGCTGTGTCCCCCAAAGGCCCGCTGGGCAATGCGGCCATCCGGCAGGCGGGAGAACAAGACCCCCAGGTGTTCCAGGTCAATGATCACCTCAGGGGCTTCCCGGGCCAGAATCTCCACCGCATCTTGATCCGCTAGGTAGTCGGATCCCTTGACGGTATCGAAGGCATGAGCCTCCCAGGAATCTTGCGGATCGACATTTTGTAAGGCGGCGGCAATGCCCCCTTGGGCTGCTACCGAGTGGCTGCGAATGGGATGGGTTTTGGACACCAAGGCCAGGTCGAGGCTGGGATCCCGTCGCATAACCTCCAAAGCCGCTCGGCAACCGGCCAGCCCTCCCCCAATGATGACAATGTCGTGTTCCAGCATGGATGCAGGCAAGCTCTCGCAAAGGATTCCGCCACAGCCAGGATGGCGTTTTCCCATTATGGCCGGCCCCAGCAGCCTCTCCAGCAGCAGCTGACGAACAGCTTTAAGTTGCATCGCTTCCTAACTTCCCTCTTCCCCTGGGAGTGGTCGCGGAAGCAGCGCGGAACGCTTGGGGAGTGTCCCAATCCAGTTTGGAATGGCTATGGCTTGCATGGCGAAGCCATACACTGTTGCCCAGGGCTGCAGCGATTGCATCCTGCTCGTTGCCAAACAGAATGGCAGTATCCCGCAAAGCTCTGATCTGTAAACTACCCGGCTCCGACCGCTAAGCGGTACGGAGCAGGCTTTCAGTAGCCCTGAGCCTGCTCTGCTCTACCAGAGAACAAAACAGGCCCGAACCTCTAGGCTGGTTTACGGCAGCCCCCAAAAGCGCAATCACCTTCGCACCGTTAAAATCCGCATCCCCTTCCCAACCGCAGTGCCCGCATTTGAACTGCTTACCCTTGCGATAGGATTGAGCGGAGTCGGGATGAATATGCAGGCACTTGTGGCAGATCTGCGAGGTATAGGCCGCAGGGACAGCTACCACTTTGACACCCGCCCTCACAGCCTTGTATTCGATAAACCGCCGCAGCTGGTAGAACGCCCAGCTATTGCTACGCCGCCGCTCCTCACGACTGCGGGGGTGTTGATTGGTGCGTTCTCGAATGCCGCTCAAGTCCTCAATCCCAATGCAGGCAGAAAGAGATTGAGCTGCTTTAACGATGCGCTTAGCGATACTGTGGTTCACCCAAGCTTGAAAGCGTCTCTCTTTGCCAGACAGCCGTTGCAGCAGTTGACGGCATCGCCGCCTGCAACTGCGGGTGCCCTTACTGGCCTTGCCCTGAAGAGACGCTCTTAACCGACAGTAGTGATCTCGGACTTTGTTCAGCTGCTGTCCATTCCAGTTGTCTCCTTCAGAGGTATGTGCAATGTCTCGCCGTCCCAGGTCAACACCAATCACCTTGTCGGTGTTCTGTTGCTTGGGGGGCTCTGCCTCGACACAAATCTGGATGGAGTAGGAGCCGTCCTTCCGCTGGACTAGGGTGGCCGATTTGGGGTTAGAGCCAGCCAGCATTCCCCTCTGGTAGTTGCCAATGGCTAGCTCAAAGCGTTCTCTTCCATCAACCGTGGCAAGCGACACTGTCCAGTCTTTCTCGCGAAACGAGAAGATACGTGCATCGTAGGTAACGAACCTACGCTTGAACTCTTTAACTGGACGGTTGCGCTGTCTCGCCGCTTTGCGAGCGCCTGCCACCCGTCTGCAGACCTGCTGGGCCAGATTACTGGACAAGCCAAACCGAGCGCGAATCTGGTAATAGCAAAGGGATTGGAGTTTGACTGCGTTGACTACTTTTTCTGGTGTGTTTTGGTTGACCCAGTTCAACGCCTGCACAAAGGCATCCATTGTCGCGTCCAATTTGGCGGCCTGGGACTGGGACACCTTGAGCTTGCAGGAGACGGTCAGGACTTGGGTCATGGTTCTATCATAACTTCCGCATTCCTCCCGACACTGACCCTACGGGTACAGTGCGGGGCTCCTGCGATTTCTAGCTGAAAGGCAGTGACCAGTCCTGCAACACCAGCTAGGTTAGCCTTGGCCAAGGCCAAGGTGGTGGACTCCACCCAGCGGGTTGCCCAGCTAGGCTGCAGGCCCAGTAACACCACCAGCGTTGCCAAAACAACAGCAGGCAGGCGCTCTTCAGTGGCGTGGCGTTGCATGGCTATGGCCACTTGCGAGAGGCGCCCAAAAAAGACACGGTTCACCATCAGCAGAAAATAGGCCGCCGTCAATCCCGTCCCCACCATGCACAGGAGCGTTTGCAGGGGAAAGACGGCAAAGCTGCCCCGAAAGAGGGTGAACTCAGCTATAAAGCCCACCATGCCCGGTGTGCCGCCACTGGCCATCACCCCTAGCACCATCAAGCTGCCAATAAGCGGTAAGCCCCGCTCCGGGTTGAGCAATCCCCGCAGCAGCTTGAGATCCCGTGTGCCGGTGTTGGCATAGACGGCTCCCACCAGAAGAAACAGCAGCGAGGAGATGAGGCCATGGCTGACCATCTGAAAGATGGATCCCACCAGGGAGAGGGGAGTGGCTGCTGCTACAGCCAAGAGGATGTAGCCCATGTGGGCAATGGAGCTGTAGGCCACCAGCTTTTTCATATCCTGCTGCACCAAGGCGTTCAGGGATCCATAGAGCACGTTAACCACCGCCCAACCGGCCAGCCAAGGCCCGGCTTGATCCCAGGCATCCGGCAAGAGCTGCAGGCCAAAGCGCACCAGGCCGTAGGTGCCCAACTTCAAAAGCAGACCCGCCAGCAACACGGAAATGGGAGTGGAAGCCTCCACATGCGCATCTGGCAGCCAAGTGTGGAAGGGAACCAAGGGGATCTTGATGGCCAGCCCCAGCAGAATGGGAATAAGCAACAGGGTTTGTTGCACCAGGGGCAAGGGGTGAGCCTGCAGGACGGTATAGGTAAAGCTGTGGGCATCGCTCAGCCAACTGAGGCCGAAAAAGCCAATCAAGAGGAGGATCCCCGACAGAGCGGTGTAAACCAAAAACTTGGTGGCGGCATAGGTGCGGCGCGGCCCTCCCCAGATGGCGATGAGCAAATACAGGGGGATCAGCTCCACTTCATAGAACAGGAAAAACAGCAGCAAATTCCGAGCCAAAAAAGCTCCGGCCACCGCTGCCGCCAGCATGAGCACCAAGCTGTAGTAGAGGCGGGGCCGCTCCACCTGGCCGCTGGCCCAAATAGCCATCAACACCAGTAGCCCGGTCATCACCACCAAAGGCAGAGAGATCCCATCCACTCCCACCTCATAAACCAAGCCCAACTGGGGGATCCAGGCCATCCTTTCCGCCAATTGCAGGGATCCAAGGTGGGGGTCAAAGATCAGCAACAGCCCCGCGCTCAGGCCAAACAAAACCCACCCAAACCCCAAGGCCAAAGCCCGGTGCAAGCCCTTCCCCGCCTGCTCGGGAATCAACCCAATCAAGATGCTCCCCAACAACGGGATCCCAATCAAAAGGCTCAACATGGCTCTCTCCCATCAATAGGCCAACCCCAAATGGGGCGAACGCAGTAGCCAAGCTGTAACCAACACCATCCCGATGACAATCACCAGCACATAGAGTTGCATCCGCCCCGACAGGGTGTACTTGAGGGCTTCGCCGCTGAAGAAAAAGGCCAGGCTCACCCCGTTCACCAAGCCGTCCACTCCGTTGCGATCCAGCCACTCCAATCCGCGGGAGAGGGCGCTGACCGGTTGCACCACCAGGGCTTGGTAGAGGTGCCCCGTGTAAAAGTCGTGGGCCAGCAGATCCTGCAACTCCGGCCAGGGCAGATATACCCTCCGTTGGTCCCCCCAGTACAGCCAGCCGCCAATGGCTGCCCCCACCAGCCCAGCAGCCGTCAGCAGAGCCGCCATCCACCTCAGCTGCGGGTTCCAGTCGGGATAGAGCCCCCAGCGCCCCAACAGCCAGGGCATGAGCAAGGTTTGCACCGTCAGGATGCCCATGGGCAGAGCCATCAGCCAGCCCACCTCAGGGGCCCGGCGGGTTTTGGGTTGAGGGGATCCCAAAAAGACCAGGCCAAACACCCGCGCCAGGTTGAGAGCCGTCAGCCCATTCACCAGCAGCAGCACCCCCACCAGGGCCGGCTGCACCCCGCTGTAGACCAGCGCCAGGCGGGTCAGCGTCCAAAAGCACCCCAGCGGCAGCAGAGCCACCATCCCCAGGGATCCCACCGCAAAGGCGGCAACTGTGGCCGGCATGCGGCTGCGCAACCCTCCCAATTCCGTCAGGTTTTGGGTAGCAGTGGTGTAGATGAGGGATCCCACCCCCATAAACAGCAGCGCCTTAGCCAAGCCGTGCATGAGCAGCAACTCCAGGGCCAAATCCGGCTGCTGCATCCCCACTGCCATAAACACCAACCCCAAGTAGGCGCTGGTGGAATAGGAAAAGGTGCGCTTGAGGTCAATTTGCGCCAAGGCCACCAGGGATCCGCCCAGGGCTGTGATCGTGCCGATGGCCACCAAGACCCCATTTGTAATCGGCGATAGGGCCAGTAGCGGTTGCAGCTTAATCAGCACAAAAGCCCCGCAGGCCACCACCGCCGAATTGCGCAGGATCGAGGCCGGGTTAGGCGCTTCCATCGCCTCGTCCAGCCACAGGTGCAGCGGAAACTGGGCGCATTTCCCCAAAGGCCCTGCAATCAAAGCCAACCCCATCAAAGCCGCCCAAGCCGGATCCAAGCTAGTCGTAGCCGCCCAGTCCCGCAGGTCGGAAAACGTCAAGGCCCCGGAAAAGTTGGAAACCGCCACCACCCCCATCAGCAGCAACAGATCCCCTACCCGCTTGGTTAAAAACGCATCCCGCGCCGCCGTCACCACCAGAGGCTGGGCGTACCAAAAGCCCACCAGCAAATAGGTGGAAAGGGTGAGCATCTCCAGCAGGGCATAGCTGAAAAACAGCGAGTCACTGAGGGCGATCCCTGTCATTCCCCCCTCGAAAAAGCCCATCAGAGCGGCAAAGCGACCCAGGCCCCAGTCCCTATCCAAATACCCCAGCGCATAGATCTGGGCCAGCAAGCTCAAACCGCTGATCCAGACGACGGCCCCCATTGTCAGGGGCGAGATCTCCAAAGACAGGGTCAAATCCAGATCGGCCACCCGAAACCAGAGGTAGTTCAGGATCTGGGGATCCCGACCCCAAACCTGCCGCAACAGCCAAAGGCCATGGGCAAAGGCGGCAAAAGTCAGAAGGATGTTGAGGTAAGCTGCCGGGCGCGGGCCACTGCGCTTGACCCACCCCGTTGCCCAGGGAATGGCCAAAGCTGTTCCCGCCCACCCATAGCAAGGGATCCACCAACTGCTCTCCAACCCCAAAAGAAGGTTCAAGGCCATCAAATACTTAAAAACGGAAAACTAAACTTAACAGCAATAAGTCGGGCCTGTTAACGACCTGCTCCCCATTTCACAATATATTTCACAATGTGTCTGGCTCGAACGGTTCCAAAACCGGGCCGGATGGCTTGAGCCAATCTCGAAGTTGAGCGGCAATGCGCCGGGCGGCCCCTGGGGATCCCATGCGGCGGCGTCCATGGGCCCGCAACTCAGCCGCGTAGTTGGGATCGGCGGCCAGGCGTTCCAGAATCCGGCCAACCACGGCGGGAGCCTGCTCCACTGAGGTCAGGTGGACGGCGGATCCCAAAAGACGAGTCTGTGCTTCGGCAAAGCGCGGGGTAAACTGCGGTCCCTCTCCCGGCAGGGTCACCACCGGTTTTCCCAAGCCTACACATTGCTCGGTAGCCGTTCCCGCCATGGCCAGCACCACTGTTGCTCGTTGGGCACAGGCCCCGAAGTCCCCCCAAACCAGAAGTACATCGCTGCGCTGAGATGGGATCCAAGCCTGAAGCGGGTCTCGCTCCAGGTTGGGGCTGAGGGCAGCATAGACTTGCAGCTCCGTTGGGAGCCGCTCCACCACCTGCATCATCAGGGCCCAGTTGCGATAGGCTTCCGGCGGACGGGATCCGGGCAAGAGCAGCAAGGCCGGCCGGTGGGGATCCAAAGGCAATGCCCCGCGTGGCTCTAGGCCATCCATCATCGGGTTGCCCAGGTAGAAGGCCCTCAGGCCCCGTTTTTGCAAAGCTGTAGCCGTCAGCTCATCCCGCAAAAAAGAACCCAGGCAGCGTCGGTGGGCCATCAGCCAGCGCTCCCAGGGCAGGTAATCGGAAATCGGCTGCCCAAAAGGGATCCAGGGGCGTCGGTAGGGACCCCCTTCATCCCGCCAGTAATAGTCCGACTTGGCCGTGCCCACAAAGACGTAGGGGATCCCGCTCCACCATGCCATCAGCAAGGGCACAATATCCCCCACGGCCAGCACCAGGTTCCTCTGGGCTGCTGCCCGCCGAACCAACGCCAATTGCCGCCCCGTCAGCCCCAGCAAACCGGCCCGCAAATCCCGCCACAACTGCCGCCAATCCTGATAAATAAACCCCCCCGACGGCATCACCTGGGCAATGGGCAGCAGGGGGATCCCTTGGCGTTGGTAGGCTGTCCCTTCTCCCACAATCGGCAAGGCTTGCACCGGGATCCCCAGTTGGACTAGGGCAACAGCAAGGCGACTGCCCACCTCATCTTCCCCGTGTCCATTGCTCAGACACAGCACCTGCGGTGGGTTTGTCGGATTCCATTGGGTTCCCATAGCTTGCCGTAGGCGCAATCTGGGCTGAATCAAGAGGGATCCCCCAGCTCACCAGAAATCTCCTCATAGAATAGAGCCAATCCAAGAGGGGAACCCGGGAGATGATCCGAAATGAGCGACAACGAGCCGAGCTTATTGCAGCGGTAGAAGCCCTTCAGCTGGAAGGCCCCTACTTTATAGAAGAGCGCCTCGCCCGCCATCGCGGCCCTTTCTTGCGGGCAGTGAAAGATGTGCCTGTAGGGGGAACTTGGTGGGAGATCCGCTACTTTCCCGCCTGCGAGCGCTATGCTTGGGCCTACTTGCCGGAAGGGGCCGGCCCACGGGCCTTCGCCTGGGGACACACGCCGCAGCAAGCCTTTCTTAACGCCTTATGGCATCACCCTCTTTCTCCTCAGGGCCAAGGACAGCCTCAGGGAAACCATTCCGATTTACAGTGAATTGACTACTCTCCACCCTACTGACTTGCTTCCGGCTAAGGGTAGGACGGGGCTTTAGGCGCATTTTTTTGGTAAAAATTAAGCAACTCTCTTCCCACGTATAGGGAACATGAAACCCCAGGCCGTCGCCCGTATTCTGGATGCCAACCTCGATCGAGCTCGTGAAGGACTACGGGTATTGGAAGAATGGTTTCGTTTCGGCCTGGAAGAGGGAGAGCTCTCTGCCGAATGCAAGGCCATGCGCCAAGCCCTAGCCCGCTGGCACAGCGATCCCCTGCGTTTGGCCCGCGATACCCCCGCCGATCCAGGCACCCAGATCTCCCACCCCCAAGAGGAGCAACGGCGGGATCTCCGCCACCTCTTGCAAGCCAATTGCAGCCGTGTGCAAGAAGCCCTGCGGGTGTTAGAAGAATACGGCAAGTTGGCCGAATCCCACCACTGGGTGGCCCCTGGCCTGGCCAAGCTGGCCAAAGACATGCGCTATCGGCTCTACGTCCTGGAAAGTGAACTGCTGGGCGGATCCCTGCGGCAGCGTCTCCTGGCAGCCCATCTTTATTTGGTGACCAGCCCTGTGCCCCACTGGCTAGAGGTGGTGGAAAAATCCCTGCGGGGCGGGGTGACCCTGGTGCAATATCGCCGCAAAAACCTCCCCGACGGCGAGATGCTGCGGGATCTCAAACAGCTGCGGCAGCTGTGCGACCGCTACCAGGCGCTGATGATCGTCAACGACCGGGTGGACTTGGCTCTGGTCAGCCAGGCTGATGGGGTACACCTGGGCCAGACGGATCTGCCGGTCGCCCAAGCTCGGCACCTCCTGGGATCCCAGCGGCTCATTGGCCTGTCCACCACCAATGCCGAGGAGTTGGCCCAAGCCCTGAACAGCGACGTGGACTACATCGGCGTCGGCCCCGTTTACCCCACCCCCACCAAAGCGGAGAAACCCCCTGCCGGCCTGGAGTACGTGCGCCTGGCTGCCGAGAAAGCCTACCTGCCCTGGTTTGCCATCGGCGGCATCGATCCCCACAACCTACCCGAGGTGCGTCGAGCTGGGGCCACCCGTGTAGCTGTGGTGCGGGCTTTGATGGAAGCTGCCGATCCCACCCAGACAGCCCGCACCATGCTGGCCGAACTGCAAGGGATCCCTGCCCTATCCTAAAGATCAACCGTGAAGCTCAACCGTGAGCATTTTGCTGCTTATTGGCTGTTCCAATCCAAATGGTTTCTGAACAAGTGAGAGGAAGATGAAGTAAGGATGTTCTAAACTCCAGAGGCGATGACAGAAGCCGCAAGAAAAACAAATCCAGACAGCAGGGATCCTGCCCTGGTCGAGATCCCGGCGGAGCTGCAAGCAGGGCTGGTGACAGAGCTGGATTTGATGATCCGGGCCCGCTACCCCCTGGTTTACTTGGTCTCTCCAGAAGAAGAGCCTGCCGATGCCGTGCTAACCCAAGTAGCCAGACGGACAGACCCACCGCGGCAATTGTTGTTCTGGGACTTGGTGCGGGGCTGGCAAGATACAGGCGAGGATCGGGGCTCCATCATGGCAGCTCTGGGGCGGGTGTGGCGCTCTGCCCCCAACGAGGACACCCTGTTTGTGCTGCGGGATCTGCACTTTGTGTTGCGCAACGCCAGCAGCGACAAAAACGCTCCCATCATCCGGGAGCTGAAAAACCTCAGCCGCGAGCTCAAGCGCACCCGCAAGATGCTGATCCTGCTCAGCCACACCCTGGAAGTGCCCAGCGACCTGACGGAGGAGATCACCGTCGTCGATATTCCCCTGCCCAACAGCGAAGAGATCAGCCGCCTCATCCAGCTCTATGTGGCTCCAGATAAGCTCAAGCTTACCCCTCTAGCCCGCGAGCAACTGGTCAAAGCCTGTCAAGGGCTGAGCCGAGAACGTATTCGCCGCGTTTTGGCCCGCGCTTTGGCCGCCAAGCAGGAGGTCAATGAAGCCGATATCGACCTGGTGCTAGAGGAAAAAAAGCAGGCCATCCGCCAAACCGGCATCCTGGAGTTTTTCACCGCCCGCGAGACCCTCAAAAGCGTGGGGGGCCTAGATAATCTCAAGGCCTGGGTGCGGGTGCGCCAGGAAGCCTTTACCGAAGAGGCGCGGCGCTATGGCCTGCCCAACCCCAAAGGCGTGCTGCTGGTCGGGATCCAGGGCACCGGCAAATCCCTCTCCGCCAAGACCATCGCCAATGAGTGGCGGCTGCCCCTGCTGAGGTTGGATGCTGGGCGGCTGTTTGCCGGCATCGTTGGCGAGTCGGAAAGCCGGGTGCGGCAGATGATCCAACTGGCGGAGGCGATGGCCCCCTGCGTGCTTTGGATCGACGAGATCGACAAAGCCTTTGGCAACATCACCAGCAGTGCCGATGGAGATTCTGGTACCAGCCGCCGGGTGTTTGGCAGCCTGATTACCTGGATGCAGGAGAAGACCAGCCCCGTTTTCATTGTGGCCACTGCCAACAACGTGCCGCTGCTGCCGCCAGAGCTGTTGCGCAAGGGCCGCTTTGACGAGATTTTCTTCTTGAACCTGCCCACCCACGCTGAGCGCAAAGAGATCTTCCGGGTGCATTTGCAGCGGTTGCGCCCCAGCCGCCTGCGAGAATTTGACCTGGAAGCTTTGGCAGCCGCAGCTCAGGATTTCAGTGGTGCCGAGATCGAGCAAGCCATTGTAGATGCCATGTACAACGCCTTTGGGGGCAGTGGCAGCGGCGCCCGGCGGGACTTTACCCAAGAAGATATCCTGCAGGCCATCCGCGAAACCGTGCCTTTGGCCTCGATTGCCCGCGACCAAATCGAGAGTCTTAAGTGCTGGGCTGCTCAAGCGGGCGCGAGAACGGCCTCTCAAGATGCCCAGGTGCTGCAGGAGATGAAGCAGTGTTTTGCCTCTTCTTGAGATTCAGAATGGGTGAAATCCACCTCCCAGCCCAAATAAGGCGGCTAGTATGCCAATACCCACAGCAACTCCAGCCGCTATCTTCAAGTTTTCTTCTAGGCTTTTAGCATCTGCCTTTTCCTTCATTGCAGTTAGCAAAAATAGCTGATCCTCCCCACTCAGCCCACTTATAAAATGGGGATATAGATTCGATAGGGACAGCTTTAAAACGATCGATCCTACTTCTACAGTGAAGCTCAAGCTGGGAAAGCTCCGAGTCTCTGTCTTTCTCCATCTGGGCTATTGCTGATGTTGCCTCTCCTTGGAGCTTTTTAGCCCTTTCTACTTGATCCTTACTGTATTTGGAGTCAAGGACTGCTGACCAGCCAGCAAGAAATGAAAAGAGAATAAGTATGACACCAACAAGCTCCCAGCCAATCGAGAGAGCCAAAACACCGAGCAAGAGAAAGGTTAAACAAGATTGTATGTTGTCGTCCTTCGTAATAAATCTGTAGTCAATTCTGGCATCTTCCTCCCTTACTCCAATAGCGATTAAGTTCTTCTTGAGTTCAGACTTAACTTGCTCTATTTTCTGGTTATAGTTAGCCTCGATATTTTTCTTGCGACGTTCTATCTCTTCTGCAGCTTCCTTTATCTTGTCGAAGTCAAAGGGCCAAGGGTTGCCGTCTTGGGTGCTGTAGCTGCGTTCCGCTTTCAAGTCTTGGCCATGCCCGCTCCCTTTCGTGGACGAAGTCTGGGAAAGTCTTTGGGAGTCATAGGCTTTTCGCTTCACAGGATCGCTCAGTATCGAGTACGCCTCCTGAATAGACTTAAACTTTTCCTCAATGTACTGCCGCGCTTTAACAGGCGTATCTGGGTGAAGTTTATCGGGATGGTATTCTTTGGCAAGCCGCCTATAGCTCTCTTTAATTTCTTCTAAAGTTGCATTGGGCTGTAATTCCAGCTCGCGGTAAAGGTCTTTCATGGGAGGATCCCGCGCAGGGGGCCTTGTGCCGGCTACTTTAATGCAGGGATCCTATTCTCAGAGGGGAAGCCTTGCAAAGTGCTACTCAATACCTAGACTCTTTTTTAAGCCTATTTTAGGGATCGGACAGCTCCAGCCAAGCAGCCCTTGGCTCCTCCCTCAGTAGATGCTTTTTCAAGGCCCAACGTCCAGAAAGGCGGGGTTATGAGCAAGCTGCTGCGGCTTGCCGCGCCAAGACCCACTCCACCAGGGTGCGCACCCCATAACCGGTGGCCCCTTTGTTGTTGTAGCCTGCATCCTTCTCTGTCCAAACGGGGCCTGCTATATCCAGGTGGGCCCAAGGGGTTTTCTCCACAAACTGCTTCAGGAACAGGGCAGCGGTGATGGATCCCCCTGAGCGGGGGCCGGTGTTTTTCATGTCGGCCACAATGGAGCTGAGACCCTCGAAGTAGCCTTCTTCCAGCGGCAGGCGCCAGATTTTTTCGCCGGAAAGATTGGCAGCCTGCTGTAGCTCCTGGGCCAGCGTCTCATCTGGGGTGAACAAGCCGGCAATTTCTTCCCCCAGAGCAATCACACAAGCACCGGTCAGGGTAGCCAGATCGAGGATGGCATCAACGCCCAGCTTTTCCGCAAACACCAGGGCATCTGCCAAGGTGAGGCGGCCTTCTGCATCGGTGTTGTTGACCTCAATGGTCTTCTGGTTAGAAGCGGTGAGGATATCCCCTGGGTGGATGGCATGGCCGCTGATCATGTTTTCCGTGGCAGCAACGATGAAGTGCAGCTCCACTTGCGGCTTGAGGGCGGCTAGGGCCCGTGCAGCTCCCAAAACTGCCGCTGCTCCCCCCATGTCGGTTTTCATCATGGCGATGCTGCGGGAGTCGGTTTTGATGTTCAACCCACCGGAATCGAAGGTCAGCCCCTTGCCCACCAGGGCCAATTTGGTAACGGGATCCCCTTGTGGCGGCTTGTAGGTGAGGTGAATGAACTGGGGCGGCAGATCAGAGGCTTTGGCCACACCC
This sequence comes from Thermostichus sp. MS-CIW-34, assembly GCF_054060435.1. Lineage (NCBI taxonomy): Bacteria > Bacillati > Cyanobacteriota > Cyanophyceae > Thermostichales > Thermostichaceae > Thermostichus > Thermostichus sp. MS-CIW-34. The sequence goes on from NZ_JBSSDE010000002.1 coordinate 100,538, forward strand.
AAAAAAGCCCCCATCCCCAGAGCTTCGCATTCTTCCTGTCCCAGAATCTCCACCTCTAGACCATATTCCTGGGCCAGTTGGCGGGCGGTATCGGCCAGGGCAAGAGGAGTCACAATGTTGGCGGGGGCAGCCACCAATTCCCGAGCCAAGATGGTTCCTGCCGCCATCTCAATGGCCCGCTGCAGCGCGACTTCGTAATCGGGGCGAGCCTGGGCCAACCCCGGCACCAAGAGAGTTACTTCCTGCACAGAAAAGCTGTTTTCCTCTTCCCCTTTGGCTGAAGATTTAAACCGATTGTCCCGGTGCGCCACCAGTAGGCAGGCTTCGGCCACCGCCTGAACCCCACGCACCCGATCCAACCCCGTCTCCGGCAAAGACAGCATCACCTGCTTGGCTTTTAAGCTGTGAGCCTGGCGCAGGCCGTTGGCTGTGGCCCGTCGTAGGGCTTCTAGCGTTAGGGCCGCGGGATCCCCTAGCCCCACCAACACCAGTTTGCGGATCTCTCCTGTCAGGCGCAGGGCAACACTGCTATTCGGCTTCCCCTGAAACCCCTGCTCCTGAACGGTTTCCGCCACCAGCCCTGACCACGCCTTTTCATCCCAAGAGGCGATCTCAGGGGGCAGAGGAAAGCGGCCATTCCCGCCGGAAGCGGCAAAGCAATAGACCAGGGCACATTCCCCTTGAGTGAGTGGCGGCTCGCTAAGATGAAGCTGCATGAGAAATCCTTGACCAAGCTGTTGACAGCAGATCCTCAGTTTATCTAATTTTGCCGGCTCTTAGGGCAAGGGATCCCCCCTCTAGTGGGCGGGCCGGAAGATCCCGAAGCAGGAAGTGTAGCCGTGTAAAAAGGTGGATCCCCCAACGGGGCCGATCTCACCATTGCAAAAGAACCCCCCCAAGGGCAGCTCTCCAAGCAATTCCCGAAACCGTTGCGAGTCAAAATCGGGAGTGCCGTACAGGCCCTTGCCTCGCCCCAAACAGGAGAACATCAACGCCCCACAAGGCTCCGGCCTCGGTTGAGAGGGGCTTTGCCTCAAGTTGCGCTCGGCACAATAGCGGCTGAGGGCCCAACGCAGATCTTCTGCCGAAGTCTGGGCATCCCGCAGATGAAATTGCACCGTCTGGCCAGGGCGCACCTGATCCCCGATGGCCAGCGCCCCCACGCGCGGATCAACGCCCAAGATTACGCGAATGAGGAAATCTCCCGGCGTCGGCTCCGACTTGAACTCATCCATCAGCAGGCCGATGAAGAGAGAGTGGCGGGCCAATCGCTGATCCACGGGACTGAGCCGCTCTGCCAAGTCCTGCAAAACCGCTAGAGGAGGGCGACCCTCCAAGCCAAGAATCACATTCCCCTCTGCTTCCGTCACCCGCAAGGGATCCCCAATGGGGCGACACCCCTGGGCCACCACTGCATCCAGCACCACATTGCCGTAGAGCGCTAGCCCCACTGTGCCCTCTCGATACAGCTCCCGCCGAGGTGTGGAGGTACGCGCATCCAGCAAAAACAGAGCATTGCCCCGAGGGCCGCGGCCCCCACTGGCCAATCCCCCCACTTTGACGGATCCCGGATAGGCGAAATCCAACCCCTGCAGCAACTCTGAGATGCCAGAGGAAAATCCATCGGCCAAGAGCAGAAAATGAGGCTTGCTCTGCGGCGAAACCCCAACACAATCGACCCAGGCAGAAGGAGCCGCATCCAAGTCTGGCAATTGGTTCCCCCGCAGATGAAAAGGATGCAGCACCACCTCCGGCATGACCGCCAAAGACAAGGAGAGAGCCGGGCCATCCTCAATTTCATGCCCGCCACCCACAATGCCACCCCCGGAGCAGCCGATCAAAACGTCCACCTCCAGCAGCCCCGACAGCAATGGCAACACCCGGATGTATTCGCTGGCAAAGGCCGCCGACACAAACAAAACCCCCAGGTTGGGCCGCAGAGGCTGAGAGGGAACATACCCTGTCAGCAGCCCCGGCAAGCTGCCGGATCCCACCGTCTGCACCTGCCGACTCAAGGCACTTTTCAGCTGGGCCGCCTGAAGCTTGGCCTTGGCTTCCTCCACCACCTGCCGCAGAGCCGCTTCTAGGGAAGGGAGCTGGGAGAGCGCGTTCACCCACTGCATCGGCGTGTTCCTACGGTCTGGAGTTTGCTGTTTTTAGGCTAGCAATTTATGGCCAGGCTGGCTGTTCTGTGTAGTCTCGCTTTGGGACAGGATCAGGGCAGATAGGGCCGGGGATCCACAGGCGCGCCCCCGCCGGGGCGGACTTCAAAGTGCAGATGCGGCCCTGTGCTCCAGCCAGTGCTGCCGCGGCTCATGATTGTCTGCCCCTGCTGCACGTACTGGCCTGTGGAAACGTAAATCTGATGGCCGTGGGCATAGCGAGTAACAATTCCGTTGGGATGGCGGATATCCACCCGATTGCCGTAGCCATCCCCGCCATTCCCCGCGAAGATCACCACTCCCTCCTGAACGGCTACAATGGGGGATCCCACGGGGCCAGGAATATCTACCCCTGCATGAAGGCGACCGCGACGGTAGCCAAAGCCAGAGGTGATTTGCCCGGAGACCGGCCAGATAAACCCACTGCTGCGGGCCTGAGGAGGAGCTGGAGGGGGCGCTGGCGGCGCTGGCCGAGCTTGTGGCTGGCTCTGAGCTCGTCGGGCAGGAGCTGGGGTGGGCTGCGTACCCGGCGCCGGAATCGTAAGGCGTTGGCCAATGCGCAGCCAGTGGGGATTGCGCAAGTTGTTGGCTTGAATAATGGATCGCTGAGTTACCCCATAGCGGGCGGCGATCCGTTCGATGGTGTCACCGGCTCCAACTGTGTGGGTCAGGGATCCACCGGCCAAGAGGGCCTGCCGTTCTTGTTCCATTTGCTGGGCCCGGCGTTGCTGCTCCGCCTGTAATCGAGCTTGGGCTTCGGCTTGGCGTTGGGCTTCCTCCTCTTGCTGGCGGCGCTCTTCCTCTTCGCGAGCTTTCTGGGCAGCGATCATCTCCTTCTGACGCTGGATCAACTCGCCCACATCGCCGGGGATGAGCAGGCGTTGGCCAATGCGCAGATATTCCGGGCGATCCAGAGGAGTCGCTTCGATAATCCGCTGCTGGGGAACTCGGTAGCGGTTGGCAATGTCCTCCAGTGTGTCTCCCTGCTTGACGGTGTAGATCAATCCCGGCTGGCTGGGGATGAGGAGAACTTGCCCCGGCTTCAGCTCAGTACTGGCCTGAATACCATTGGAGACGGTGATGGCAGCCGCGTCGAGCTGATACATCTGGGTCAGTTGCCAGAGGGTTTCCCCCGGCTGAATTTCATGCTCCAGAATGCCTCTGGGCCCTTCTCCTGTCGGGATTCGCCCTTCTGCGAAGGCTTGGCGCAGCTGCTCCTTTTTCCGCTCGTAGTTTTGCTGCAGAGCGCCAGATAGCGTATGCACAGAGGGTGGGATCGGCTCTACCGCCGGAGACAGGGGGCGATTCAACTGTCGCTGCTGTAGGGTAGCGACTCCGGCCAAGCCCAGCATCAGCAAAAGACCAGTGGCCCAAGCCGGATATCCCCGACGCGCAGGAGCAGAATCCCCCGGCTCTGGATGGGCTGTCTCAGGCTCGGTTGGGCACCTGGGGGTGGCCGGCAGCTGCTCTTCCCCAGCTTCTGCGCAGGGATCCGCCTCCAGCTTCAGAAGCCATACCAGGCCCGTTAAGCTGAGAGAGAGGGCCAAACCAACCCATCTTGGCTTCGACCGCCCAGAGAGAGGGGCTGGAGCCCACTCCAGAAGATAGGCTTCCTCGGCAGATGAATCCGCAGAAGTCCAGGACTGTTCTGAAGGGATCCCTGCCGAGCCCTTTGGGGGTGGGGGGGAAAGGGTGCTCACGGCAGCACCGCGGAAATCCAGCTCCCCGTTTTGGGGATTGGGGAAAGTGGGTTTTAAAGGCATCCTCACACCAACAGGCTGACACTAGAGTGCAAGAGAAGAAGATGTCAAAATGAGGGGCATAAGCCCCTTGGCACCGAGCACCCCAGGGGTGACTCAAGCCGGGGTGGAGCTCGCTAATGAACAGGCTGGCTCGCACTCAGGTTAGAGTACCGTAGTTAACAAATCTAGACAAGTCTTGGCAGGTAATTTCAGCCACAATGCTTGCCTCACAATGGTTCCAGCCCTTGGCTCGTTGAGATTTTGTCGAGCCTCATCCGATTCAAGACAAAGTGCGCCATCGTCTTTTTTTGGAAGACAAAGCCTGTTTTGCTGTAGCTGAAACTACAAACTAGGGATACCCATGGATTTGGTTGTCTATAACACATTGACTCGCCGCAAGGAAGTGTTTCAGCCGCTGGCAGCAGGTGGATCTCAATCCGTTTCCGTCGGCAATTCCCAGGGATCTGCAGCTCCAGTTGCGGAGGAGAAGCCCCTGGTGCGGATGTATGTCTGTGGTGTAACGGTTTACGACCTCTGCCACCTCGGCCATGCGCGTACCTACGTGGTTTGGGACACGGTGCGTCGCTACTTGGAGTGGCGCGGCTACCGAGTGAAGTATGTGCAGAATTTTACCGATGTGGACGACAAGATCCTCAAGCGGGCGTTGGAACGTGGCGAATCCATGCAAGCGGTGGCGGAGCGCTTCATCGCCGAATATTTCCAGGACATGGATCGCCTGAACATCAAGCGGGCCGATCTCTACCCGAGGGCAACGCAATCGCTGCAAGCCATGTTCCAGTTGATCCAATCTCTGGAACTCAAAGGCTTTGCCTACCGGGTACGGGATCCGATTCGACACCAGACCGACCCGTCTTCCCTCTTGCAAGCGGGACACCAGCCAGAGACCACCGCCTCTGTTCAGTACTCTGTTTACTACTCTGTCCGCAAGTTCCCGGATTACGGCCAGCTATCCGGTCGAAAACTGGAGGAGATGGAGGCGGGAGCCAGTGGCCGGGTAGGAGAAGAAGGAGCCGACAAACAGGATCCCTTCGACTTTGCCCTTTGGAAAGCGGCCCCCCCTTCTGAGCCGGGGTTTGCCTCCCCTTGGGGTTGGGGGCGACCGGGCTGGCACATCGAATGTTCCGCCATGGTGCGGGAGACCCTGGGAGATCACATCGACATTCACGCCGGCGGGGCAGATTTGATTTTCCCCCACCACGAAAATGAGCTGGCCCAATCGGAGCCAATCACCGGCAAGCCGATGGCCAAGTACTGGATGCACAACGGTTTTCTCAACATCAACGGCGAGAAAATGTCCAAATCTTTGGGCAACTTCACCACCCTGCGACAGGCCCTCGCCGTCTATCACCCCATGGCCTTGCGGCTGTTTCTGTTGCAGACCCACTACCGTAGCCCCATAGATCTCACCGAGGCAGCCATGCAGGCGGCTAGCCGTGGCTGGGAAACCCTCCAGAAAGGGATCCACTGTGCCCAGCACTTCTGCAAAGAAGAAAAGGGATCCCCTGATGCTGAGGCCATGCAAGCCTTTCAAGCTGCTATGGACGATGATTTTGGCACCCCTGAAGCGCTGGCTATCGCTTTTGAATTGGCCAAAGAACTCACCCGCGAACACAACCTGTTCACCCATCAAGGCCAAACCCATCTGGAGCCCCAGGCCCTCAAACAAAAAAGCGCTGCCTTGCTGGAGATTTTGGCTACTTTGGGATTCTGTTGGCCCTCATTCTCTGAATTCGAGGGATCCAAAGAAGCAGCTACAAATGGGGAACTTAACTTTAAAAAAATCGAGGAGCTGATCGCGCAGCGCTCGGCAGCCCGCAAGGCCAAAAACTTTGCCGAAGCCGATCGCATTCGGGATCAGTTGAAAGCCTTCGGCATCACCCTCATCGATCAAAAAGATGGCACCACCCGTTGGCTGCGAGAATAGGGGTTGAGGAGCATTCCTCGGGCTCATTCAAAATGGATGTGGCTGTAACCTAGGGGCTCAGAGGGGCAAAGTGCTTCTCCCTTCGTTTGGGTTGCTGGAAAAGTTCGGCTAGAGTCAGATCAGTGACTGTGTCAACGTCTCGGCGGATCCCCATGCTCTCTCTGGCTGCAACTGAACCGCATCTGAGTCCCATCGATCTGGATCGCCTGCTTACCCCTGAGATTCAGCGGCCAGCCCGCTACTTGGGCAAAGAGTTCGGTGCCGTCCACCGTCCTTGGGATTCGGCGCGGGTGCGTTGGGTGCTGAGCTATCCAGAGCTGTACGAGGTGGGAGCTTCCAACCTAGGCCACCTCATCCTTTACAACATCCTCAACGCCCAGCCGGATCAACTGTGTGACCGCACCTACTTGCCAGGCCCGGATCTGGCGGCCCGCCTGCGGCAGTTGGGGATCCCGCTGTTTGCCGTGGAATCCCGCCGCCCTCTGCGCGCCTTTCACATCATTGGCTTCAGCCTGGCTTACGAGCTGGGGGGCACCAACATTCTGGAGATGCTGGATCTGGCCGGGATCCCGCTCAAGTGGTGGGAGCGGCAGCCCTTCACCCCGGAAGAGTGCCCTCTGATCTTTGCCGGCGGGCCAACCGCCACCTCCAACCCAGAGCCTTTTGCCGACTTTTTCGATTTCTTCGTCTTCGGAGATGGGGAAGAGGTGCTGCCGGAAATTGGCCAAGTGCTGGCCGGATCCCTGTCCAAGCCCCGCCGAGAGGTCTTGCTGGAGCTGGCCCAGGTGCCGGGGGTGTACGTGCCCCAGTTTTACGAGGGGATCCCGCCTCGACCCATTGTGCCTGGGGTGCCGGAGCGCGTCCGCCGTCGGGTGGCCCTGCCTCAACCCCAATACTCCGTCGGCCTGGTGCCTTTGGTGGAAACCGTCCACGACCGCCTGGTGATGGAAGTGCGGCGGGGCTGCACACGGGGCTGCCGATTTTGCCAGCCGGGAATGCTTACCCGCCCAGCGCGGGATGTGGATCCGGAAGCAGTGGTGGAGGCTGTGGTGCAGGGCTTGCGCAAGACCGGCTACAACGAATTTTCCCTCTCTTCTCTCAGTTGCTCCGACTACCTTTCCCTGCCGGCGGTGGGAGCGGAGCTGCACAACCGTCTGCTCGGGGAGCACGTCGCCCTCTCCCTGCCCAGCCAGCGGGTGGATCGCTTTGATGAGCAAATTGCCGCCATCATGAAGGGATCCCGCCGCTCCGGCCTCACCTTTGCCCCCGAAGCTGGCACCCAAAGGCTGCGGGACATCATCAACAAGGGCCTCACCGATGCCGACTTGATTCGCGGCATTCGCACCGCCGTCCAAGAGGGCTGGGACAAAATCAAGCTCTATTTCATGATTGGCCTGCCCGGCGAGACCGACGCCGACGTGATTGGGATCGCCCGCACCGTCGAGATGCTGCAGCGAGAATGTGCAGCCCTGGGTCGCAAGCGGGTGGAGTTTACCCTCACCCTCTCCAACTTCACCCCCAAGCCCCACACCCCCTTCCAGTGGCACCGGGTGGACTATGCCGACGTGCAGCGGAAGCAGGCCCTGCTGCAGAAGGAGCTGCGCCGGCTACGGGGAGTCAAGGCCCACTTCACCGATATCCGCTTCAGCATCCTGGAAGACTTTATTGGCAAAGGGGATCGCTCCCTGGGACAGATGATCGAGCGGGCCTGGCGGGCTGGGGCCGGCATGGACGCCTGGTGGGAAAACATCGACGCCGCCTACGCTGCCTGGGTGAGGGCCTACTGCGGCGAAGAGGTGGATCCTGCCGCCGATCCGGTCGCCCTCTGCGCCCATCTCCCCATCCGGGAATTGGGCCTGGAGGATCCCTTGCCCTGGGATCACATCGATACCGGCATCGACAAAAAATGGCTGCAAAAAGACTACCGCCGCGCCCTGGAAGCCCTCACCGTGGAAGACTGCTCCTTCGAGGGCTGCTCCGCCTGCGGCATCTGCGGCCCCGGCTTCGGCCACAACATCGTCATTCCCCCTCCGCCCGTCCCGCCCCTGCAGAGCAAACCCACCCCCACCCCGGATCCCCTGGAGCCGGAGCCACCTGCCCAGCGTTTCCGCATCACCTACGGCAAAACCGGGGATCTGCGCTGGCTGGGCCACCTGGATCTCATGCGCCTGTGGGAACGGGCCTGTCGGCGAGCGGGGTTACCTCTGGCCTTCAGCGGCGGCTACCACCCCATGCCCCGCCTGGCCAACGCCAACGCTCTGCCCATTGGCCAGGAAGGCTATGGCGAAATCCTGGATCTGGAGCTGCTGGATCGGCCTGAAGGTCCTCTGACGCCTGAGAAACTGCGCGCCCTTCTGAGCGAACAGCTGCCCCCGGAGATCCCCATCCAAGCCGTCCAAGAAATTAGCCTTCGGGATCCCTCGGCCACCGCAGCCGTTTACGCCGCCGAATATCAGCTCACGGTGAGCTGCGAGTTGCCCAAAGCCGTTCACGGCAGCGGGACGGAGTCCTCTTGGCCTGCCTGGGTCACCCAGATCCTAGACGCGCAGGAAATCTGGATTGAAAAAACCTCCAAGTCTGGCAAGTCCTCTCCCTTCAATGCCCGCGCCCTGCTTTACTACCTAGAGTTTCAGGGCCTGACCCCCGAGGGCAGCGCTTGCCTCCTTTACCGGGGCAGTTGCCGCAACGACGGTGCCTACCTGCGGCCCACCCATCTGGTTCAAATGGCCGAGTCATTGGGGTTGCCCCACTGGACACTACAGACGGCAAAGCGGCTGCGCCTGTTGTGGGAGAACCCCCTAGCCGATCCAGATTGAGCACTTCCTCTGGGAGCAACCCAAGGGCTAAGGGTCTGTCTGGGCTGAGGGATCCCACAAGCGCTATAATGCTGCTATTGCTGGCTCCTGCCGCTGTGGGGCTCGCCAAGCATCAACTTGACCAAGGGCGGGGTGAGCAGCAGGCAAAAGCTGGGCCGGATTCTGGAATGGAGACACTCTTAACTCAGTACCCAGGGCAGGTAACAGGCGTGATGGGGTCGAGTCGATAGGTGCAACAGAAAAGTGTGCCTCTTCGACCTAGCCCAGATCTGACCAGAAAATTTTACCCTGAGAAGGTGCTTCTTTCCGCGCGCAAACCCTGTCTTGTTGTGGACTATCGCTACGCGACGCTTTCGCGAACAGGCTGGGCCGCACAACTGGGGTTCTGCAATGGGCCAGCGTTCGATCTCCCGAGGCGGAGCCGTCTTGCTCCCTGAGCCTATCGATTGAGCCCATCCATGAATCTCCATGCAAACCTCACCGAATCCATTCATCCCATCCGATGAGTTTTCCTTCCAATCAGCAGAAGCCCCCCGCTGTACCCACCAAGGCCAGCATTGGGCAGTTTACATAACTCGCCTCACCCATTGGAGAGCAAACAAAGCCAAGCGTCAAAGCAGAGCTGAGGGTAATGGACACCCCCATGATGAGTCAATCCTGGTCAAAGAAACTTAAGCGGATCCCGGCAAAAGGACAACACCTCGCCAGAATGAGGGTTCAACCCGTAACCGCGTGCCCTTGGGGCGGGGAGGGAAGTTAATGCCCAGGCAGATTGTCATTGCCGAGCAACATCGAGTGGCAGCCGTCTTCGCCGAAGATCAAGTGCAGGAGCTGATCGTCGCCAGCGGCGCTCACCAAGTGGGAGACGTTTACGTCGGAATCATCGAGAACGTTCTGCCCAGCATCGATGCCGCTTTCGTCAACATCGGCCCTGCAGAGCGCAATGGGTTTATCCACGTCAGCGACCTGGGCCCGCTGCGCCTCAAGCGAAGTCATGCCTCGATTTCTGAGCTGGTCTTGCCGCAGCAAAAGGTGCTGGTACAGGTGATGAAAGAGCCTACCGGCAACAAAGGGCCAAGGCTTACCGGAGATTTGGCCTTTCCAGGGCGGTATTTGGTGTTGCGACCCTACGGAAAAGGCGTTCATCTGTCCCGCCGCATCGAGGATCGAGAAGAACGCAACCGTTTGAAGTCGCTGGCCATTTTGATTAAACCCCCGCAGATGGGCCTGTTGGTGCGCACCGAAGCGGAAGGTGTGTCCGAAGAAGCGATGATCGACGACCTGGAGCAATTGAAGAAACTCTGGGAAGATATTCAACAGCAGTATCAGGCGGCACGGGGGCCGGGGCTACTCAACCGGGATGACGACTTTATTCAGCGGGTGCTGCGGGATGTTTACTCCGACGATGTGAACCGTATTGTGACCGACTCTGCGGCAGGAGCGAAGCGAGTCCGTAGCTATCTGCAGGGCTGGAACAAGGGCCAAATGCCCCCTGGTGTCGTTGTCGATGCCCACCGCGAGCCCACCCCCATTCTGGAGTATTTTCGGGTCAACGCGGTTATTCGGCAGGCGCTGCGGCCACGGGTGGATTTGCCCTCTGGCGGCTACATCATCATCGAGCCCACCGAGGCCCTGACGGTAATTGATGTTAACTCGGGCTCCTTCACCCAATCGGCCACTTCTCGGGAGACAGTGCTGTGGACAAACTGTGAGGCGGCTACCGAGATCGCCCGCCAATTGAGGCTGCGCAACATTGCCGGTGTGATTGTGGTGGACTTCATCGATATGGATTCCCGCCGCGACCAGTTGCTGGTTTTGGAGCATTTTAACAAGGCCCTCTCCAGCGACAAAGCTCGCCCACAGGTGGTCCAACTGTCGGAATTGGGGCTGGTGGAGCTCACCCGCAAACGGCAGGGGCAAAGCCTTTACGAGATCTTCGGCTATTCTTGCCCCACCTGTGAGGGGCTGGGGATCCTGGCCCGCTTGCCGGGGGCCGAGCCGGGACATCTCTTGACGATAGAAAGCGGCCTGACGGTAACGCTGCCCACCGAGGTGGAAGAAGGGGATGAGGAAGACGCCGGCCCGATCCTGCCCCGCGATGGCAACTCCCAACGGGCGCGCCTGCGAGTGGGAAGCGATGGGCTGTCTCGAGGCGATAGCCGTGCGCTGCTGCGGCGGTCGCGATCTGCCCCCGGACAACGACGCCCCAGCCCGGATCCCTTTACGACTTCAGACGATCTGGAGGAAGAGCCACGGGTTGAAACGGGACGCAAGCGTCCCCGCGAAGACTGGGGGGATCCCCGCACTGGCCAGCGCCTCGTTGCCCGGAGCCTGGATACTCCTGTAGAAGAGGAAGCCCCAGAGCCGATGCAACTGCCAGGGGGCGGAGCAGACCTAAAGCGTCAAGAACCCCGCCGTTCTGGCCCTGGGGAAGAGGCAGAATCCACCGCACGCAAAGATCACACTTCCCCAGCCCGCACCGTTCGCGCCAGCGGGACGGAGTCCTCAGAAGGCCGTCCGGCTCCGGTACGGCAAACCGTCACCGTGGAGATGACCCCGTTACAACAACGGGTCTACTCGGAGCTGGGGCTGTCGCCGCTGTTGCTGCTTGACCAGCCGCCGCCTTGGGGCCGAGACACGGCGGTTAGGGTGGTTCTGCCGGGAACTGTCGAGGTGGAAAGTAGCCCAGAGGTGGAGACTGAGGCAACTTCTCAGGCGGAGGAATTGGCGCCCGAACCGGATGCCTTGCAGGAGAAGGAGCCGCTGGATACCGTTTCTCCACCCGAACCCTCGGAACCCGAAATCTCCTCTGCTGAATCGTTCCCGTCAGCCGTGCAGAGCAGCTTGGCCGAGCCAGCCGCGGAACTGGGGATCAGCCCTGCCCAGCAATCTCCAGCAGCCTCCAGGCGACGGCGCTCCCGCAGCAGTTAGGCGCTGCTCTCAAGCCCAGGGGCAGGCATGGGAGTATGGTGGAGCGGGCAAGGCCGAGTTTGATCTGGGAGGGATCCCTTTGGCAGCAGGGGATCCTGCGGGTGGCGGGGGTGGATGAGGTGGGGCGGGGGGCCCTGGCCGGGCCGGTAGTGGCGGCGGCGGTAATTTTGCCGGCCCAGATGGATCCCAAAGAACTGGAGGGAGTGAGGGATTCCAAACAACTGCGTCCGCAGCAACGCGCTCAATGGGCGGAACGGATTCGGCAGGTGGCTTTGGCTGTGGGCGTTGGCAGTGCCTCTGCTGCTGAGATCGACCGGCTCAACATTCGCCAGGCCACGGTGCTAGCCATGCAGCGGGCTTTGGCCAAGTTGGATCCAATCGAACACATTTTGCTGGATGGATTGCCGCTGGCCGAGCTGGGATCCCGGCAAACGGCCCTGGTCAAGGGGGATCACATCAGCCTCTCCATTGCCGCTGCTTCAGTTGTGGCCAAAGTCTGGCGAGATGCCTTGATGCAGAGCTGGGATCGGCAGTACCCCGGCTACGGCTGGCGCACCAACGTTGGCTATGGCACGCGGGAGCACCGACTGGCGTTGCAGAACTTGGGGCCCACCCCGCAGCACCGCCGCAGCTTTGCCCCCTTGGCAGAACTGAAAGTCAGCAGATATGATGGTTAATGCAGTTGCATTGCCCACGTAGCTCAGTGGACTAGAGCACTGGGTTCCGGTCCCAGGTGTCGGAGGTTCGAATCCTTTCGTGGGCGTCTTCAGGCATATAAGTTCAGCTAGAAATCGCAGGAGCCCCGCACTGTACCCGTAGGGTCAGTGTCGGGAGGAATGCGGAAGTTATGATAGAACCATGACCCAAGTCCTGACCGTCTCCTGCAAGCTCAAGGTGTCCCAGTCGCAGGCCGCCAAATTGGACGCGACTTTGGAGGCTTTTGGCCAAGCCTTGAACTGGGTCAACCAAAACACACCCGAGAAAGTCGCCAACGCCGTTAAGCTCCAGTCTCTGTGCTACCGCGAAATCCGTGCCCGGTTCGGCTTATCCAGTAACTTGGCCCAGCAGGTCTGCAGACGGGTGGCAGGCGCTCGCAAAGTGGCGAGACAGCGCAGCCGTCCAGTTAAAGAGTTCAAGCGTAGGTTCGTTACCTACGATGCACGTATCTTCTCGTTTCGCGAGAAAGACTGGACGGTGTCGCTTGCCACGGTTGATGGAAGAGAACGCTTTGAGCTAGCCATTGGCAACTACCAGAGGGGAATGCTGGCTGGTTCCAACCCAAAAGCTGCCACGCTGGTCAAGCGCAAAGATGGCTCCTACTACATCCAGATTTGCGTAGAGGAAAAAACACCCAAGCAACAAGATACCGACAAGGTGATCGGGGTGGACTTGGGAAGGACGGATATTGCTCATACGTCAGAGGGGGACAACTGGAATGGACAGCAGTTGAACCGAGTCCGAGACCACTACTCCCGATTGAGGGCGGTACTCCAACGCAAAGCCAGTAAGGGCACACGCAGTTCGCGGCGCAGATGCAGAGAACTGTTGCAACGGCTGTCTGGCAAAGAGAGACGCTTTCAAGCTTGGGTGAACCACAGTATCGCTAAGCGCATCGTTAAAGCAGCTCAATCTCTTTCTGCCTGCATTGCCATTGAGGACTTAAGCGGCATTCGAGAACGCACCAATCAACACCCCCGCAGTCGTGAGGAGCGGCGGCGTAGCAATAGCTGGGCGTTCTACCAGCTGCGGCGGTTTATCGAATACAAGGCTGTGAGGGCGGGTGTCAAAGTGGTAGCTGTCCCTGCGGCCTATACCTCGCAGATCTGCCACAAGTGCCTGCATATTCATCCCGACTCCGCTCAATCCTATCGCAAGGGTAAGCAGTTCAAATGCGGGCACTGCGGCTGGGAAGGGGATGCGGATTTTAACGGTGCGAAGGTGATTGCGCTTTTGGGGGCTGCTGTAAACCAGCCTAGAGGTCCGTGGTTGGCTTGCCAACTGCAGGGCTACCGAAAGCCCGCCCTGTACTGCGAAGCAGTCAGGGTCGGGTAGTTTACCCATATAAGTGGGCAACATACTCTCCGTACCCGTTGTAGGGCAAGGTGGGAACGATTTGCCACTGGGAACGGGATCCGAAACCGATCAAGACTTCCTGCTCCTGTGACCAGCGGGGGTGGGGCACCCTAGGATCCACATTGGCCTCAAATCCATACTCCTCAGGGGCGAGGGTATTCCAAAACGTAGAGGGTTGATGATCCAAAAGCTCGATTTTGACGATGGATTTTCCCCCCTTAAAGCCATACTTCCAGGGAACCACCATGCGAAGGGGTGCTCCGTGCTGTTTGGGCAACGGCTTGCCATAAACGCCGAGGGCAAAAAAGGCCAACTCGTTGGCCATTTCCTCGATCCGCAACCCTTCCGTGTAGGGCCAAGGCAAGTTGGGGGGCCAGATTGGGCCAGGCATAATTTCCGGATCGTAAAAGGAAGTGAAGCGGACAAATCGAGCCGTCGGCAAAGGATCCACCCGTTCCAGCAACAGCCGCATCGGAAAGCCCAACCACGGCACCACCATCGCCCAGGCTTCCACACAGCGAAAGCGATAGATGCGCTCTTCGAGGGGGAAGTTAAACAGATCTTCCAGGCCCAACCGCTGAGGATGCCGCACCAGCCCGGTAATCTCGACAGTCCAGGGATCCGTGGGCAAAGCCTGTGCAGCCCGCCAGACGCGCTTTCCGGAGCCAAACTCGTAAAAGTTGTTGTAACGAGAAGCTACAATCTCCTCGGTGACGGGCCTGCCCACATCCGAAAAGTGGGGGTTGAGTGGGATCCCCCTCAGCTCTCGTTCTACCGAGGGAGCAGCTCCCCTGCTGCCAAACCCAAAAATAGAAAAACTGGCTCCCACCCCAACGGATCCCAGTTGCGCTAGAAATTGCCGCCGGCTGAAAAACATCTCTTCTGGAGTGACCTGTGCCTCTCGTTGCCAGGGGTGAGGAACTCGGATCCCGAACATCCATCAGCCATCCTTTGATTCAGAGTCAGGGAAAAAGTCTGCCGCCCGAACTACTACATCCTAAATGAATTACTACATCCTAAACGGATCTAAGCCGACATTCCCCGAGCTCGTTTCCAGCGCTGCCCCATGTGTAGTCATTTCAAATGTAGTCATTTCAAACAGCAATGAAACGATTTGTTATGTCTGTCCCTGGCTCCCCTCTCCTTTTGAGAGAGGGGTTGGGGGTGAGGGAAACCCTGCAGGCTGGGATGATCGGTGACGAAATCACGGTATAGCCGTGTTGGCTGAGTCCGTGCTGCTGGAAAAAAGTGTGGGGATCAGCTAAGGACTTGAGCTGGGCTCCGGCAAAACGTAGATGGACTCCACTTGCCGCCCTGCCGATGGCACTGCCTGGATGGTGCCCTTGTCGATGTGGTAAATGACTTTCTCCGCTTGCAACTGATTCTCCCCTTGGTTGATGATGACCTGGCCCTCCAGCTCAATGCGTTGCTCCTGGCTGTAATACACAGCTCTTTGGGCGCGGGCCGTAAGCCGCTCGGCAGGAAAACTGAGGGTGACATTGCCAATGGCCGTAAAAACCCCTGTGTTGGCGTTGGCCTCCTGCACATCGGCGCTGATGCTGATGGCACGAGGATTTTGACCCCAGGCCGGGATCCCAAGGGCCAGCACCACACCCACAGCCCAGCCCAGCGTCCCTAGCCGCTGCCAACCCTTCCGGTCAAGCGTTATCTCCAAAGTCATGCCCCATCACCCCGTCAAACCACCCCAGCAGCCAGTCTAGCTTCTCAATCCTGGTCATAATGGCGGGGCAGCCTACTGATCCGTTCCCTTTCTCCCCTGGGGCAGAGCTTGGGCAAGCTGTCTTTCCAATTCGGCAACGCGCTGCATGAGCTGTCGGTTGGCTTCCAGCAGCTCCCGCGCCTGGCTGTTGAGGTAGGGATCCGACTCCCACCAATTGATGCCGATCTCCTTGGCCTTATCCACCGAAGAAATCAGCAGGCGAATGCGCACATTCAGCAACTCCACATTGCCCACCGAAACGGTGATGTCTCCGGCGATCACAATGCCCTTGTCCAGCACCCGCTCCAACACATCGGCCAGCGAGGAGCCGTGAGTAGCCGTGGTCAAGGGTTGAGAGCTAATCGGCACAGGGTTAATCGACCTCCAAAGCGTACCAACAGGCAAAAGACTCAGCCAGGCAGTTGGTCTAGCAGATAATTCAGCAACTGGGATCCCTCTTCATAGCGCTTGCCAGCCCGGGGCAACAGCACATCCGCACACAAAGCGCGAAAATCGGCATTCTCTTTGCTAACTGCCAGCTCATGTTCCTTGACAATGCGCCCGATCATCAAACAACTGCGCAGGCTGGGGTGGCGCGTCAGATCCAACTTGCGGCGAAAAGCCCGCACAATGTGGACGATCTTGAGGGCGTCGGGGCCGGATAAGCCTATTCGCGAGGTGAGAATCTCCTTTTCGGTCTCGATGTCCGGCTCCCCCATATCGATGGTGATCATCCGATCCAGCAGCGCATCTTGGGCCCTGTGAACCCCGGTATATTCCTCCGGGTTAGAGGTAAAAATGGCCCGGAACTGGGGATGCACCCGCAGATATTCCGAGCGGTTGCTGTCCGGCGGCAACACCAGCAGCCTCTCCTCCAAGGCACTCAGGAGAGCATTGTTGGCCTCAGGGCGGGAGCGATTGAACTCGTCGTAGATGAGGGTAAACCCCTCTCGGCAAGCCAAGGTGAGGCGGGCATCCACCCAGCGCTGCTGCACATCCTCCTCCGTCTTCACCACCGAGTGAATGAAGTTGTCCACCACCCGCCGATGGGTAAAACCGGTGCGTCCCCCGATGAGGTCGGAAGAATCGAAGCGGTCATCCCCATAGATCAGCATGATGGGGCGGCCCAGCAGGCTGGCCAGATGCATCGCCAAAGTGGTTTTGCCTGTACCCGAAGGCCCCCGCAAGTGCACCGCAAAGCCCGATTGCAAATAGCGCAAAGCGCGGCGGGTAATCCGCTCAATATAGGGGGTGTTCACGAACTGGCGGGGACGCGCCTGCAGAACCGTGGCCATGGAGATACTCAACCTCTTTGCTGCCCTAGACTCCTTTGCCTTGACTATAGCCCGGATGTTCTTCCTGCGCTCGGCACAACTAAACTGCGACCGCCCCCGACACCATGCGCCGCAGCGTAGCCAAGATTTCCGAGGGATCCAACCCCAGATCCACCGCGCCGCGGGCCAACAAATCCCGCACCCGTTCCCGATCCCCAATTACCTGCAGCAGGGTCAAGTTGGGATCCTGCGCTTGTAGATCACTCACATACTTGTTGACATAGTCAAGGATGGGATCTACCTGTTTCTCAACAGTAGGCGGAACTTCAGGGGGTTCAGGCGTTATTAAACCCTCCGAGGGCTGGGGCTGGGGAACAGAGACGGGAGCAGGCGGCTCCACCGGGGCTTGGTCTTCGGCTATGGGCGTTGAGTCGGAAGCAGTCTCACCGGCAGTCGCAACGGCACTGTTAGAGCTTGCACTGGAAGTGGAGACTTCAGGTTCTGGGATGAGGTCAGGGATCCCATTGCCCCACACCTGCTTATGCAACTCCGCCCGGAAAGTGGCCAGGGATCTCCGCAGGGCCTGGGCCTGGGCTTGCTGTTCCTGAGCCATCTGAGCCAGCTCCTGTCGAGCCATTTGCCGGAGAGCCTGTACCCACTGCCGCAAATCGGCGCAAAAAGACTGCCGCGCTTGCTGAGTTTTGTCGGCCATCGCCTGCCGAGCCTGCGTATAGGTGCTCAGCAAATGCTCCACAGCCGCAGTCAAGTTAGCCCGGAAAGCCTGCAATTGCTGCCGGCTGACTTCCAATTGAGCAGCTCGTTCCTGCTCCAGGCGAGCCAGACTCTCTGCCACCGACTTGGCCCGCTGAGCCGCCGCTTCCGAACGGGAGCATTCGTCCAGGGATCGCCTCACAGCCCGCTCCTGCCTCAGTTTCTGCAATTGGCTGCGGGTTTGCTCCGTCTGGTGCCGTATTGCTTCTTGTCGTTGCTGGCGGCGCTGCCCCAGCTCAACCATCAGGGCTTGGTGCTGCTCTAGGCGCTGCTGCCGGGATCGGCTTAACAAACTTCGGTTTTGAGTCACCCGCTGGCTGCGGGCCATGGCCCATTGTTCCTGCAAACTCATGATCTCCAATCCCTCACGTCGTTTTCAATGCTTGGGTGGATACAGCTTCTCTGCCCCTTCAAACTCGATATCCAGCTATCATGCCAGTCTGCAGCCCAACACGTCTGCAAGACTCGATCCCTGAACGAAACCCATGAGAGCAAGGCAGAGACCAGAGGTGGATCCCTGCCTCGCTTTCCGAGAGCCTTCACAGCGGCCAGCTCCAGACCCCCGCCCAAGACCCATGACCAGTCAAACCATCACGGTATTGAAGGCAAGGGGATTGAGTGATTGGGCCAGATTTAGACGGCAGGGGCAGCAGCAGTAGCCGTCAGACCCACAGCCTCAGCGTACTTCAGGTAGGTTTCCACAGAAGCCACAACGACGCGGGCTTCAATGGCCAACAGCTCGATCCCAACCAAAGAAACCCGCACCCAGGCATCGACCACGATACCTTTATCCAAGATGCGATCGATCACTTCGGCCAAGCTGGACGAGGAGTTCACTTTCTCTACTGCCATAACGATCTCTCCTGCACTGATACTGCTGATACTGATGAGGGTTGAAAAGGACAGACAACTCGGCGGCAAAATGGCATGTAGAAGGGATCCCAGCTGAGGATTCACCTTCCCTAGGGCGACAGCCGCACCCTCTATCACCCTAGCCCTATTGTGCTGGCTTTTTTCGGGGAGAACACCCGTAGATTCGCTTAAAAAAGACGGCGAACTCGAAAGGTTTACCGCTTTTCTAAGCGCCATCCCCCCTACATAGTACTCGCCAGCAGAAAAAATGGGCAAAGATGAGGGCGAGTTTTGAGCCCAAGTTGTGGAAGTGTGGTGGAGGGGCAGTGGGAAGCGGCAGGGATCCCCTATACTGGGGGCAGTGGGCTTGCTGACATACCGTTTCTCGCTGGCTGATAGGGCTGTCGTGACCGATTTCAACACCGGGATCCCGAGCGTGCGTCGCCTGCAGAAGGTCATCAAGGATCGGGAAACCCTCGAGGTCAAACTCAATACCGGAGATGTCTTCGTCGGCCAGTTGCGCTGGCAGGATCCCGATTGCCTCTGTTTAGCCGATGCCGAGGGGCGGGAGTCGCTGCTGTGGCGGTCTGCCATTGCTTTTGTCAAGGTCAGGCCCCGATCTCAGTAGTGCTCCAGATCCCTCTACGGCTCTTCTTCCCCATTCTTGAACAAATCTTTACAACTCTTTTCTTTATAACAACTCAAGACTTTTCTGCCTCGCTTTGAGGGTGGTCGTCTCTAGGTCTCTAGGTAAACATGCCAGTTAAGAAGGGTATGATAAGGAGTGTTAAAAAACGTGCTCTCTCCTCACCCAACCATGACGACCTCCCCCATTGAGATACCGCTTCAGCCCGCCGCCCAACGGCATAACCACTACAGCCGCGAAGACTTTTTTCGCTTTGACCTCTCCCAGGGATCCCTTGTGGACTGGACGGGCGCCCGCAATGTCTTGGTGAGCGAAGACTTTATCCTGGGTTTACAGCAGGGCCTGGAGGAAGAAGTGGGAGATGCCTCGGCTTCTCTGATGTACACCATTGGCCGAGAGTGGGGACGCAACGATGCCCTCCATTTTTCCCGCTGGTTTGAGGAGGAATATCGGCGCCAGCCCAAGCAGAGTAATCTCATGTTTCTCTTGGAAACCTGGTGGTGGCCTCTGACCTCGCAAGGATGGGGGCGCTGGGAGGTAGAAACCGAGAGTCGGCGGCAAGGGTTTATTTTCATCAACCTCTTTGACTCCGCCGTGGCCCGCACCCTGGGGGATGTGGGCAAACCTGTCTGTCATCTTTACGCCGGATTGTTTGCCGGCTTTTTTAGCACCATGGTGGAACGGCAACTGAACTGCATCGAGATCCAGTGCTACTCCATGGGAGAAAGCTACTGCAAGTTTTTGCTCGGCAGCAAAGATCGCATCGATGCGGCTGCCTTCTGGCTAAACGAAGGGGCCAGTGCCAGCGAAATTGCCCAAAAATTGCGTTCAGGCCAGGGAGTAGCCAAGGCATGACCTGGAAGATTGCTTTAGAAGATTCGGTGCAGAGCTTTTTTGCCCGTCTAAATTGGGATAACCGCCCCCTACAGATGCGCTCTCTGCCAATGCCTTTTCTGCAAGTGCGGGAGCATTTTGGTTCCATCCCCTGGGCGGGGGATCCCCTGAGTTTGGCCGCGCATTCTCTGGGATCCCTGTCGGCAGCACCAGAACCCGAGCCGGCAGAAGAACAGATCACCTTGGCAGATCTGTTCAGCTTGTTTTGAGTCTCCTAGCACCCACTGACATCCGGAAGAAGCGAGATGGTAAGCCCCTTGGAGCAGATGCTGATCGAGTCGGAAGCCCGCTACCTCAAGCCAGAGGAGCTGGAGCATCTGAAGGCCTATGTTCTCGGCTGGCCAAAACGACAACATGTGTACCGAGTGTTGCGGGAACGGGAGAGCCAGGTGGTGAGCAAAACCCTAGATGCCCTGCAAAAGGAGATGCCCGACCTTTCTCCCCAAGTGTTGGATCTGTGCCGGCGACACCTGCTGTTGCTGCTGCGTCACAGCGCTATGGCCATGTTGCTGCAGGACGAAAACCTCCTGAAGGAGCGGCTGCTCGAGTGGATGGAGGAAGAGGTGCGCCTGTACGGACTGCAGAGGGTTTATGAGGTTGCCTATCGGATTTTCCAGCAAGAGCTGAGAGACCATCTGGCCCCTGGAGAGTTGGAGTTTATCCGCCCTTTGATCACCCAGGTACAGGTGGCCTTGCTGTTTTAGAGCTAGATACTTTTTTGCTTTTTGCATTTTTCGGTGCTAGAGCGCTCTATCTCAACTAGCCGGAGACTTCAGTGTCGTTGGAGTTAATGTTAGCGTTGTAGTAAATCTGCCCAAGGGGTATTCAATTGCTGGAGGGATCGCCATAAGATTTGGAGCGTAAACAACCGTTCTCCCAGCTCAACAACCAACGAACTGTCAACTGCACCCTGCTCCTATTTGGATGCTTAGAGCTCAATAACGACTTGGATTGGATAACCAGGGGATCCCTTATGACCGGCACCAGCTCTATCTCCAATGGCTCAGTCAACTTCGATCCCTATACGCCTGTTTTGGCCAACTACTACACACCCAGCGCTTATCTGCGAAGCGATTTGGAATCGGGCTTACTGGAAAGTCGCCACGGTGAACGTCTCTTGGCCCTTCCAGAAGCATTGCTGCGGGGCATCTACACGGGCCTGGAATACGAGACCGGCCAGGCTGCTCGTTTGGTATTGCGCAACTGTGGTCGGATGTGGGGCAAGGAGTTTTTCCGCCGTTTTGCCCAAGAACTCTCCGACTACTACCAGAAGCCTTTGGCCGAGCTGGAGATGGGCCTTTTCCTGCAAAGTCTGAGACAAGCCTGGAAAGCTCATGGCTGGGGATTGATCGAGATCGACTGGACTTACAAAGATCAGGGAGTCCTGGTGGTGTCGATTCGCAATTCTCCCTTCGCTGCTGTCACCCCTCCCCATTTCAAGCGTCCGATGGGCTTTTTGGAGGCAGGGCTGTTGGCCACCTGGTTTAGCCAGCTAACCGGCCAGGATTTGCTCTGCGTGCAAACTGCCAGCGAGGCTTTGGGAGCAGAGAGCAATTTGTTTGTCGTGACCGCTGCCGCCCGCCTCAAAGAGGGAGAAGCCTGGGTGGACTCCGGCCTCAGCCACGAGCAGATCCTGGAAAAGCTCCTGCAGCCCAGCTAGGCGATGGGGGCTGGTTTTCCCCAGAGGGATGGGATCCCAGTAGAGATGAGTCTGTATAATTTTCTGGAAGCAAGGCGAGCTCAAGCGCGCGAGGGTGTGGCCATTGGGGTGGCGAGTCAGAGCAATTCGGGGAGCCATCACCGTACCTACAAACAGTGCCGAGGCCATTGGCGCGGCGGTGACTGAGCTGCTGGATACGCTAGAGCACCGCAACGCCCTCGATCCGGCTGAACTAGTCAGCGTTATTTTTTCCGTTACCCCTGATTTAAATGCAGCTTTTCCCGCCCAGTTTGCTCGTCGTCGCCCCGGTTGGGAGTCGGTGCCTCTGTTGGATGTGCAACAGATGGAGGTGAGCGGCGACTTACCCCGTTGTATTCGTGTTTTGATCCAGTTGAATACTCCCCTTGCCCAAGCTGATATGCAGCATGTTTATCTGCGAGGTGCCCGCGAGTTAAGGCCAGATCTCAGCACTGTTTGATCGATCCATACAGCACCAGCGCAGGGTTGACACTCTCACCGACTAAAGTCGGGGGATTTCTACAATGGAGGTGGGACAGTCTGTTGCCATGGGCAACATGGGGCATGATGGATCCCCGATTTGCCCCGCTTATTCTGGGGGAAAAGAATGGCTTAACTCAAGTTGATCCGGGTCGTATCACTACTGATTTGGGAAGGCGCAGAACATCCAGATTCACTCATAGACTTACTTGGACTTACAGTCATTTTAAACAGGTATGAAACATTTCCATCCAGCTCCCCTTTCTTTTTGGGAGATGGGGTGATGGCAGCGGCACAGAGCACTTGGGGGGCTTCTCAATTAGCTTAAAATGACTCTACTTAAGATAAGAGTAGATCTGAGAGCTCAAGGAGACAGCTTTTCTCGCAGACGGTTTTCCCACTGTTGCAGTTGCTCTTGGCGAGCGGCCACCTCTGCTTCGCGACGGCTCAGCTCTTGGCTTTGCCGAGTCAAGGATTGCCGCCAGCTTTCAATCTCCGACAGATCCACCAGACTGTGGGTTCGGGATAGGTTGTGCAACATCTCCACCAGCTTCATGGCTGCCTCTTCCACCCGCCGTACCTGCCGCTCTTCCGAAAGCTCAACCAGCAGCAACACCCCAATGTTGTAAGGGCCAACCTCTTTGCAGGTGACCCCTTCTGGCTGGCGCAGCGGCATCCAAACCCCGTCCTCGGCCTGCCGGGCCAAGAGCTGCAGCTCCCCCTGGCCGAAGAGACTTTTTTTGTGTACCCGTGCCAGATACAGCATGGAACATGCAGGAAGATGCTGCCGATTTTAGCACCGATCCCTTTTGTTCAAGAGGGATCCCGTCCCTAGACCCAAACCTGGGCTTCGTTGTCCGTGCCATTGGGAGGATCAATGTTAGGATCGGCGGTGGAATGGGTAAGGCTCAACGCTCTCCCGTCTTCATCGTTTAGGGATCCCTGGCATGTTTCTCACCCAAAGCCCCTACTTTTTGATGGCAGCGCTGGTGGCGATTGCCAGTGGAGCCATCTTCGCGGTTCGGTTCATCAAGCGAGAGGCCTCCGCTGAGTACGACGTGATTTTTGCCACGATGGGCCTGATCTATTCCGTCTGCTTGCTCTTGGAAGGTCAGCGGCTCATCCCGTTGCTGTTCTTTGCGCAGGTGTTGCTGGCGGTGATGGCCGGCTGGTTTGCCATCGAAACCTTCCGTTTGCGGATTCTCTTAAGCGAAAAAGCACGGCAGGTGGGCGGGGCTCGTCCGACCGTTCGGCGGCAAGGCTTCAGCCGCACCTATCCCCCGGATGGCTATGCCCAAGGACGCACGGTTTCCACTCGAGCCGAGGGATCCCGTATCCGCGATACATCCTCTTACAGTCGCTCCATTCCTGGGCGCAGTGGTGAAGATCCTAGCCGTCGCCCCAGGCCCCAACTGACCGGCGATACCCGTGTGCGTCCACGCCGCCGACCCGAAGGGGATGAGTATTACGAGGAACCAGGATCCCGCCCGCGTCAGGACACCGACTACGATGAGCCGGCTCCGCCGCCAGAGGCCCGTCGCCCCCGTCGCCCTGCCGGAGAGTATCCAGAGGATGTGGATGTGCAGGAAGAGCGCAGCACAGGTACAGCTACCCGCCGCCGTCCCCCACGGCTGCCCCAAGACCAAGGGGAAAGCTACGCGGATGAACCTCCCCGCCGTCCTTCCCGCCGCGTTGTCGAAGTAGAGCCAGTAGAAGTGGAGCCAGAAGAGTACGATGACGATCTGTTCTGATAAGCTCTCGACACTGCTCTGAAACTCAATAGGGACAGCGCCAGCCTTGCTTGGGAGGTGTGGTGAATCCGGTTGGATCCCTCAGCCCGTGTTGCGCATCCCGGCGGCAATGCCGTTGATGGTGAGCAGAGCCCCACGCAGAAGTTCAGCTCGGTCGTAGCGTGTTCGTCCGGTGCGGGATCCCTGACGCTCCCGCAGGCGCTTGAGGAGAGAGACTTGAATAAAGCCCAAGGGCACAATAGAGCGGTTGCGCAACTGCACCGAGCGCTTCAAATAAGGGTCGTTCTCCAACAGTTCCCTGTGGCCCGTAATCTGCAACACTATTGTGCGAGTACGGTGCATTTCTTGGGCAATACACTCAAACAGCTCCATCGCCCGCTCTAGACGCTCTGGAGAGCTCATCTCCCGCACGTAGTGACGCGCTATTTGCAGATCCACTTTGGCCAGAGTCATCTCCACTTTGGAGATCACCATGCGGAAGAAAGGCCATTCGCGATAGAGGTGCTGCAGGTGGTTGAGGTTGTGCTCGCCCCTGGCCACGTATTCTTGTAGGGCGGTGCCAACCCCATACCAGGCCGGCAAGAGAAAGCGGCTTTGCGTCCAACTGAATACCCAGGGAATGGCCCGCAGGGATCCGATGTCTTTTTGGCTACCGCTGCGGCGGGCGGGACGGGAGCTGATCTGCAGTTGGCTGATCTCTTCAATGGGGGTGACCTCGTGGAAAAACTCCACAAAGCCCTCCTGCTCGTAGACCAGGTTACGGTACACCTGCCGGGAGCGCTCCGCCAAGGATTCCATCAGGCGCGACCACTCGTGCAGATCGTTGGGGTAGGTGCGCAGTAGGCTGGCCTGGATCACGGCGCTGGTGACGGTTTCCAGGTTAAAAATGGCCAGATCCTGGAGGGAATACTTGGAGGCCAACACCTCTCCCTGTTCGGTAATTTTGATGCGGCCCCCCACACTGCGCCCTGGCTGAGCCAAGATGGCCTCGTAAGCCGGGCCCCCCCCACGGCCCACCGAACCGCCCCGGCCATGGAAGATCTGCAGCTTCACCCCGTAGGATTCGGCCACCGTCTGCAGGCGTTGTTGAGCTTTGTAAATCTCCCAGTTGCTGCTCAAAAAGCCGGAATCTTTGTTGCTGTCGGAGTAGCCCAGCATCACCTCCTGCAGATTTCCCTGCTGAGCCAAGTACTGGCGATAGAAAGGGATCTCCAGCAACTGCCGCAAAACTTCCGGGGCCCGCTTCAGGTCTTCGACGGTCTCAAACAGCGGCACCACCGCCAGGGATCCGCGACCACTGATGGGATCGTAGAGACCCACCTCCTTGGCCATCAGCAGCACCTCCAACAGGTCGCTTAACTGGCGGCTCATGCTGATTACATAGGTTTGGCAAATGGCCAAGCCGAATTCCTGCTGCAGGCGGCGCAGGGTGCGAAAGGTGGCGATCAGCTCTGCCGTTTTCTCGGAAAAGGCGATCTCCAGCGGTATCAGAGGCCGACGGGTTTGTAGCTCCTGCAGGAGAAAGGCGGTTTTTTCCTCTTCCGTCATCTCGTTGTAGGGACGCGGCAAAATGCGCAAGTACTCGAAAATCTCCGTGAGAGCGGCTTCGTGGTAGCTGCTGTCTTGGCGGATATCCAGATGGGCCAGGTGAAAGCCAAACACCTGTACCTGTTGAATGAGATGATCCAACTGACGGCAGGAAAGGCCGCTGTTTTTCAAGCTTTTCTGGATAAGCTGCAAGTCGGCCAGGAATTCTTCCGCGTTGGCATAGGCGTTGTCCACAGGGGGAGGGGTGGGCAAACAAGCGGAGTCGGCCAAGTTGCGGTTGCGCTCCCGCGTCAACTCCAGCCGCCGCTGAATGTAGCTGAGCTTGAGGCGGTAGGGCTCTTGGCGGTATTGCAGCGAAAACGATTCGTAAACCTCAGGCATGAGGCGGTGATCCTGCTCAAGGGCATCCAGCAGTTGGCTGTCCACATCCCCCCAGTGCAGGGAAATGCTCAGGGTTTTGGTGAGAGCCTTCACCGATTCGATGTACTTGCCCAGGATGAGGTTGCGCTGATAGCGAGCCGTTTGCCAGGTAACATCGGCGGTGACGGAAGGGTTGCCATCCCGATCCCCGCCTACCCACGAGCCGAAGTTGCAAAATCCTGCCGGCGGTGGCTCGACGCTGGGAAAAGCTTTTTTCAGGCTGCGGCTGAGGTACTCGTGCAGCAGGGGGATGGCCTGAAACAACACCTCTTCAAAATAGTGCAAAGTGTAATCGACTTCGTTCAAAACAGTCGGCTTGAACTGATGCAACTCGTCGGTACGCCACCAAAGCAAGACTTCTTCCGCCATCTGTTCTTTTATCATCTGGGCCTGCAAAGGCTGGGTTTGTTCTGCCCAATCCAGTTGGCTGAGCAAGCGAGAGAAAGCTCGTTGCTTCTCGCGGATGGTGTGGCGGACGATCTCGGTGGGGTGGGCGGTAAAGACCATGCGAATGTGCAACTGCTCCAGCAATCTGCGCAGTAGGCCCGGCGGCACCCCTTGAGCCCGCAGGTAAGGGAACAGCCGTTCAAATTTTTCGTTTTCTCGCACGGTACGTTGTTGGCTATCCACCATGCGCATGTCCGAGTCTTCTGCCCGTTCGTAGTGCTGTTCAACAATGTTGATCAACTGGAAGAAGAGGGCAAAGGCCCGTGCCGTTTGGATGGTGGCGTCGAGGCTGAGGTACTCGATAATTTGTAGTACCTCTGGGATCGGGTACTCCAGGGCTTGTCCTTCTGGGGAACACATGGAACGCAGTCGCTGCAACAGATCCACCAGAGACTGACCGCACTCCTGCAGGATCACCGATTCCCAGAGTTCTTCCACCAATTGCAGGCGACGGTTCAACAGGTTGTTCCTGCGGTTGAAGGCTTCGTTGACTTGAAGGGAATGGGCCAAGGGATCCCGTTCCCCAAACAGGGATGCCTCCTTCAGCCCGTTGGCAGAACCCGCTGCCCCCTCTGCAGCGGTCAGGTGGGGGGAAGAGGTCATGAAGGCAGCTCCTAGAATAACCATCCCAATATTAGAGCCTGTTTGTCGAAACGGCAGATGTAGCAGGTATCACGCTCAGATTGCGGTCTTCTCCGCGTCGGATTTTGTAGTTGAGCCTACAAATTGCAAGAAAAAAGTGTTTTACTTTCCGAGAGTGCCGGTCTAACGCTTTGCGGGAAGGAGTTCTGGTGGCTGCCACCCTGTTTATCAACGCACATCTGCTGGATCCCGACCAGGGATTGGACAAAATCGGGCAACTGGGTTTTCACGTCGGTGGGGGATTTTTGTCTGCCGGCGGATGAGGCGGGGATCCGCTCAGGGGTGACCACGGTGGTGGAGGCGGGGATCACCTTCCCGGCGTTTTGTGCAACGGTGGCGTCAACTGCCCAGACGCGGGTTTATGCTTTGATCCTTCTCTGCTCTACATCGCCACTGCGGATTTCATCGCCCACCGCCTTAGGCTGGCTGTGGATTGGAAAAATCAAGATCAAGATCTGGACGGGCCAGAGCAGTGATCGAGACCCATCGCCAGGTGGTGGTTGGCCGCAAGGCTCGTCCCACCCTCAAGCTGGGAGAGAGGGAATCACCCACGCTCACTTCCGCTCTGATTCTTGGCGAAGAATATGCCTGCCGATCATGATTCATCTGGGCCGCTTCCCGATGGATGAGGTGTTGGATCCCTCAGATTTGTTGGATCGCCTGCGTTCGGGAGAGATTGTCAGCAACGAACAAAAGGCCCGCGCCCGCGACTACGCATTGCAGGTGGCAGAGCTAGAATCCAAGGCAATTGCAGCTTTCAACCGCAAGTTGGCAGCCTTGTCACCGGCTTGAGCCGCTCTGGAGCGGATGCCCATTTTATGATTTCGGATCAGCAGTGGATGGAACGGTGTCTATCCCTGGCCCGTTCCACACCTCAGCGTCCCTCTCCCAATCCACGGGTGGGCTGCGTGATCGTGCAGGAGGATCGGGTGGTGGGAGAAGGCATTCATCCGGGGGCAGGGCAGCCTCATGCCGAGGTGTTGGCTCTGCAACAGGCGGGATCCCTGGCCAGAGGGGCAACGCTCTACGTCAACCTGGAGCCCTGCAACCACTATGGCCGTACCCCTCCCTGTACCGAGGCCATCCTAGCTGCCGGGATCCGGCGGGTTGTGGTGGGGATGCAGGATCCCAATCCCTTGGTGGCTGGCAAAGGGATCCGACGCCTGCAGGAGGCGGGGATCGACGTGACGGTGGGAGTGCTGGAGCGGGAGTGCCAGGAGCTGAACGAGGGGTTTGCCTTCGCCATTGTGCGGCAACAGTGTTTCGGCCTGCTGAAATACGCCATGACCCTGGATGGCAAGAGCGCCGCCGCCACCGGCCACAGCCGCTGGATCAGCAACCCTCTGGCGCGGCAATGGGTTCACCAACAGCGGGCCTGGCACGATGCGGTGATTGTGGGATCCCGAACCGTTTGGCAGGATAATCCGCGCCTCACCTGTCGCCTGGCGGAGTTGCAGGGATCCCAGCCGTTGCGGGTTGTTCTCAGCCGTTCTCTGAACCTGCCCCCTTCTGCCCATCTGTGGCAGGTGGAAGAAGCGCCGACATTGGTGATCACGGAAGCTGTGGCAACCCATCCTTTGTGGGGATCCCTGGCCAAGCAGGGGGTGGAGCTGCTGCATCTGCCCCAAGTAACCCCCTCGCGGGCGGCACAAGTGCTCTTTCAGCGGGGGTGTCTAAGTGCCCTCTGGGAATGCGGGGGTACGCTGGCCTGGGCAGCCCTCAAAGATGGGGCGATCCAGAAAGTAGCCGCCTTTATCGCTCCCAAGATCCTGGGGGGAGCCGATGCGCCAACCCCGGTAGCAGGCGAGGGGATCCCTGATGTCAACCAAAGCTGGCAACTGGTGGAGCCGCGGCTGGAGACCTTGGGGGATAACTGGTTGATCATCGGAAAGATCTCCTCTTCAGTTGGCCACAGTGACTTACTACAGTAACCAGCCAGTAACCAGCTTTCAATTGCCATGAGGTTTCTGAACGAACAGGCTGCTGTCTTTTCAATGTAAATGGATATACTCATCAGAAAAACACGGCATTTCTGCAAAGTGGGGTTCAGAATTGAGCTCAATTGTGCTAGGCTGGTCAATGTTTTGGGGGGGTCAATTGACGTTTTGGTAAGGTCAGCAAAATCAAGCTGTAGGGATCTATCGAGATTTTCCTAAGGTGAGCCTTGCAAACGGCAACGACGAAGACTCTAGCCTCTTTGTCCAGCCCTTCTTTGCTTGCCCAGTGAGCGGCTTGAAAGTCGTCCTATCTCATTTTCAAGTACAAATCCCAGGATAAGGAAGGGCATTGTGTTGAATCTTTTTGCCAGCCTGCTGTTTGCATCCGCTTTCCTCAGCCCATCGGGAAACGTCGTCATCGAGGGGGATCCAGGGGAGTGGGTTTTCGCCGATCATCAAGTCCTAGAAGGGGTTACTCTAACCCTTCTCACACGGCCCGGAGAGAGCTTGGCCTCTTGGAGAGAAATGCTCTCCGTCATGGACGTTCATGTCGAGGGATCGCCGCGCTTTCTCGCCAACCACATGCGGGACAACATCCTGGCCAACTGTCCCCAAACGACTTGGGAGTTCCATCGGGAGAGCGAAGAAGATGTGCTCTACGAGTTTCGCAGTGCTGGCTGTCGTGGAACGGTGAGTGGAGTTGAGGAACATGAGATTGGCCGGATCACCCGAGGCCCAAGCGGCAGTGTGCGCATTGCCTATGCCGCAAAGCCAGAGATGACGTCCGAAGTGCGAAGCCGCTGGCTGAACTTACTGGGCAGCGAGGTGGGGACAGCTCAGGGTTTTCCCATTCGCAACCTCAGCGGGGCGGCTGCACAGCCTTCTTCCCCGGTTTCGGAAGCCCCAACCGCAGAGCGGCAGATCGCCCGGTGGCTGCAGGAAGCAACCGATGCCCTGAAGCAGCAGGAAGATTTGCTGGCCGAGCTGGATCGCCTAGGTCAGGAAGCGCAAGCAGATGCCCGTGCCTACAGCCAAGGAACCCCCAAAGAGGCGGGGCTAAGGACAATCGGCCTGTACCGAGGTCGGGGGGACGGCAGCCCTGGCGAGGCCACAACCGAGTTCAAGACCACTGACACCTTGATCTGGGCCATCTTGCCGGTGGGCAACCTTCCTGCCAACGCCAAGGTGGAGATGCTCTGGTACTACGAGGGCGGAGAAGCTGGGGGCGAGCAACTGATCCGCAGGCTAGATGTTCCCTGGGATCCCGGCGACACGGTGCAAGGCTATTTGAGCTTCAGCCAGCCCTACACCGGCCGCTACCGCGTCGAGATTCATGTCAACGGCGAGAAGGTGGGAGTTGGCCGCTTCACAATCCAATAGTCTCCTGCAAGAAGTACCCCTCCTACGGGGTTACACAGGCTTGGGGGTGGACAATCTCCATCACCAACTCCGACGGGGTGAAGACTGTTGTGCTGGGATCCAGAGGGGGGCTTGCTATCCTCGACGGGTTCTGCTGACAGGCCTGGCTTTGAGGTTGTAGATAAGGCTGGTGCGGTATTGCAACAGCAAATTGCGCAGATAAAGGGGCAAGTTGCGTCGGTAGAGGGAGCGGGTTTTGCGGTAGATAGATTTGCTGCGCCGGTTAATTGCTTGGCTGCGCCGCTGCAAAGAAGTTTGGAGTGGACGTTGGAGTGCCAGGGATCCGGGCGCACGCATCAACCTTGGCCGTACCATGTCCCACCTCAGGAGCAGCGTTGAACGTTGGATCCAGTGTAGGGGATCCTCAGGGGAGCAGCCGCCAGCGGGTCAGCCTATTGCGCAGGCGGTTTGCCCAGCTTGCCGAGATCCCGGCAAAAGCTTCATCCCTCTCCAGATCTTGCAGCAACTGCCGACCCAGAGGTGCCAGACGGTACCGGTCGGTGATCCCCTGCCCATCCACTTCCCGTCGCAACAGCCCTACGTAAACTACCCGACCCTGACTGCTTCGCAGTACAGGGCGGGCTTTCGGTAGCCCTGCAGTTGGCAAGCCAACCACGGGCCTCTAGGCTGGTTTACAGCAGCCCCCAAAAGCGCAATCACATTCGCACCATTCAAATCCGCATCCCCTTCCCATCCACAGTGTCCACACTTAAACTTCTTTCCACTGCGGTAGGATTGCGCAGGGTCGGGATGAATGTGCAAACACCGGTGGCAGGTCTGCGACGTGTAGGCAGGCGGCACAAGAATCAGAGCAACCCCCGCACGCAGAGCCTTGTACTCCAAAAATTGACGGAGTTGATAAAACGCCCAACTGTTGGCCCTGCGCCGTTCGGCTTTGCTGCGTGGCTGTTGATTGACCCTTTCCCGGATCCCTGTCAAGTCTTCCAGAGCAATAGCGCTGTTTGTCGCCTTTGCCCTAGAGACAATAGCTTTGGAGATGCGATGATTGACCCACGCCTGAAAGCGCCTCTCCTTGCCAGACAGCCGTTGCAACAGTTCTCTGCATCTGCGCCGCCAACTGCGGGTGCCCTTACTGGCTTTGCGTTGGAGTGCCGCCCTCAGCTTGGAGTAGTGGTCTCGGACTCTGTTCAACTGCTGTCCATTCCAATTGTCCCCGTCTGACGTATGGGCAATATCCGTCCTCCCCAAGTCCACCCCCAGCACTCTGCCCGTGCGTTGCGGTGGGGATGGCTCCGCTTCCACACAGATCTGAATAGAGTAGGAACCGTCTTTACGCTTGACCAGAGTGGCGGATTTGGGGTTGGAGCCTGCCAACTGTTCTCTCTGGTAGCGGCCAATCGCCAGCTCAAAGCGCTCCCGACCCTCCACCGTGGTCAGCGACACCGTCCAGTCTTTCTCGCGGAACGAAAAGATACGGGCATCGTAGGTCGCAAAGCCTCTCTTGAACGCTTTGACCGGACGGTTTTTCTGTCGGGCAACTTTACGGGCACCGGCCAGCCGTCTGCAGACCTGCTGGGCCAGATTACTGGACAAGCCAAACCGAGCGCGAATCTGGTAATAGCAAAGGGACTGGAGTTTGACTGCGTTGACTACTTTTTCTGGTGTGTTTTGGTTGACCCAGTTCAACGCCTGCACAAAGGCATCCATTGTCGCATCCAACTTTGCGGCTTGCGACTGGGACGCCTTGAGCTTGCAGGAGACGGTCAGGACGTGGGTCATGGTTCTATCATAACTTCCGCATTCCTCCCGACACTGACCCTATGGGTACAGTGCGGGGCTCCTGCGATTTCTAGCTGACTCAGAGTCATGGAGCATGAGGGACAAGGGGAGTCCCTATGTTCTTATTCAATTCTGTCAATGGCCGTTGAGCAGCAGGCTTGTTACAATAAATTACGATATGTTGATCATCCTTGCCATTGTTGTCCTCCTGGGATTCTGGGCGCTGCGCTTGATGGAGCAGGCTTTTCAGAGTCAGGAGTTCTCGCGCATGTTGGCAGGGACACTGGTGGCTGTGGCTGCCGGCGGCGTCTTGACCTGTTACTTTTTGATGAGCGATACCCTGCAGATGTTGTTTCATCTGCAAGCGCAGTCCCCCTCTTCCTACTCTCAAGATCTGCTCTCCGATTTGAGCTGGCTTGACTAGGCCAATTGGGTTGCTAGCCAGGCTTGAATGCTTCGAATCATCTGGTGATTGGGGGCCAGTAGGTTCTGGTAGATCAACTGTCCAAAAGCATCGATGGGGCTGAACTCTTGCCCGACTTGGAAAGGATAGCTAAAACCCAGTGGAGTGAGGTGATCCCCCTCGAGATGCTGCCACTCGGTGTGGCCTTGATACTTGCGGCAAAGCTGTTGGTAGAGCAGAGGAATGTCGTCAATATCATCCTGTCGAAATTCTACGAGCAGGTTGTGTCTAACCGGATACTGCTCCTCAATTAAGCGGTTGGTTTCTGCTGGGGAAGGCTCGAACTCTAACCACAGATTCACAGGTGGCGAGGAGGATCCCATCCACATCCGCCACAGATCGGCAAGCTGTTGTTGAGGCCAAGCTTGAGCCAACAGCCGCAGCAATGGCAAAGCCCGATCTAGCCCGGCATTGCTGTAGGCCAGGAAAATATTGCCTCGCCGCTGGGATCCCAGAGAAGGAACGGCTAGACAAGAGAGGATCTGCAACTTACAGCCCAGGCTATGACCCAAACCAAACAGGGGCAACTCCAGCAAACCCTTGCTTTGCAGGCTTCTGTGCAAAGATTGGGCTGCGCTGAGCGCCAGTTGGGCGTGATCGATATCGGTGGTGTAGGGAGTAGCAACAACGGCCATGCCCATACGGGCCAGTTCTTCCAGCAGGCGGCTGTAGAACACTTGCGGGGCAGCTCCCACAAAAGCTCCACCCAGAAAGTGAACGACGGCGCGGGGTTGAGGGGGCAGAAGGAACCAAGTATGCCCATCCGTTTGCCAAGTCGGTGCCATGGTGTTGCAACCTCGCCTGCGAGTTTGTTGAAGCTTTCCCCATAACCCAGCGCTCGGCAGATCCCACTTTGCCCACTTTACGCCGGTTCCCTGCGCTGGCCAGCCCCTGGAACTCATCCTAATGGACATCTTGCCCAGACAGGGGATCCCCAGTTAACTTCTGATGCAGCAGGCAAAACTGATACATTTACGCTGAACACTGCTGACCATTACTGCTCAACGGTGCAGCGATAGCATTCTGTCCGTTTCCGAACAGAAAGGCGGTATCCCGCAAAGCTCTGAGCATAACACCCAGAGCGCCTTGCCAATCTCGTGGTAGCC